>NZ_AKJO01000166.1:0-2844 GCF_000282295.1 Pseudomonas sp. GM33 | reverse complement strand
GAACGTACGGGTTATCTGACGTGGAACTTCGTGACCTCAACCCGGTAATGCGCTGGGGTATCGCCGCTATTCTGGGGCCCTTGCTGCTGATTTACAGCTTGCACTGGATCGGCAAGACAGGGGCACACGAAGAGACAGAACTCGCGACCTACAAATCAAAAGTCATGGCCGAAAGAGCCGAGCACATTGCTACCCAGGAGCGTACTTATGCGTTGGAAATACGGGGAGTTGGACTCGCAGTCGACAATTGGCATCAGTCCTCAATTTGGCGGGAAATCAAAAAGACCAACAGCAATTTCACTTCGATCTATTCACGAGACCCCAAGGATTACGACACTTCCGTGAACTCTCGAGAGATCACAGCGAGAATCAACACCCGTGTCGCGTTCAAGCATTCAGCCAGCGACTCGGTGGCCTACTGGCCAATTCCGGTGTTTGCAATCGCACCGCCCAAGCAGCCGAAAAACGTGGGGGCCGCCGCAAATATTTCAGATGGACGCAATGCCGCCACCCTGGGCGTGACGCTGTTCCTCTGGCAAGACGCGGACAATACCTCGCATGCCCAAAGCATGATCGAGCGGCTGTACAAGTTCTTCGAGGACAATCCAAAGGTACCGCAAGCATTGATTGTGAGCGAGGATGGTGATGTGACCCGAAGTGGTCTTCGCGTGGCCGGCACACCAGGTCTACAAAATGTCCATGCCGTGCCAACGGTGTACGAAAGTATGACTGGTCTGCTGCTCACCCGTTCGGATCGGGTAGACCGCTATATCCGTCCCTTTGCTACCCACGATTCCGAGGACAACCAGAACACGAACACCGACATGGGCAAGTTGTGGGCGTTTTACTGGAAGCATTCGCCGCTGTTCAGAAAGGTGTACGAGGATGCTGAACGTGCCAAAGGCAGTACAGGCTTTATTCTCCCTATTACCACCATGTCCTCCACCTACTGGCAATCCCAACTCCCCACTCTCTGGCAAACCCTGAGCAACCGAGGCCCCGGTCATTTCGAGCCCTCCCCATGGCTACCGGTGCGCTGGGCCGAGCATCAAGTCAAGGAGTTCGATAAAGCCCCGATTCTGGGCTACCTGCACCGCCCGATCAAAGTCCTGATGCACGACGACAACGGCAAACCGCTCAAACCCGCGCTACAGGCCAAAGCCCTGCAAGCAGGCTGGCTGCAGGCACTGGAAACCCTGCCCAACGGTAAAAAACCGGCGCGGGTGTTTTACGACAGCACCGACAACACCCCTGGCGAGATCGCCCTGACCATCGCGTTGCACAGCCTGAACAGCGATGGAGCCGGCCTCGAGTTGGGCAATGTCGACGAGGGCTACGACATCGGTCGGCGCCTGGGCAACACCGGCGTCAGTAGCGCCCTGGTCGAAATCAACCTGGCCACGATTGCCAGCTATCAGGAAGGTGGTGTCAGCGCGGTGGTGTACACCGGCGAAGACGGCAGTGTCACCGTGCAAATGGTCCGCCCACCGGACGAAGCCCGCAAAGCGAAGAACCAGCAAACCCACGGCGCCGATCCGTTCAGATTTCGTATGCCGGGAAACAAACCATGAGCCATCCCATTTGCCTGGGCGACGCCACCAGCAGCGGTGGCACCGTGGTTTCCTGCCAGCTCGAAGGCACACATACCCTCAATGGAAAAACCCCGGCGGTGTTGGGCGACAAGGCTTCCTGCCCGCTGCATCTGGGCGAGTTTGCCTTCGTCGAAGGGCATCCCCGCCGGCGTATGAACGGCATTCCGGTCGTATTGCAGGGCCATCTCCTGGCCTGCGGTTGTCATGCCGTGGCGAGCAATGCTTTGAACGTACGGGTTATCTGACGTGGAACTTCGTGACATCAACCCGGTACTGCGCTGGGGTATCGCCGCTATTCTGGGGCCCTTGCTACTGATTTTCAGCGCTCACTGGTGGGGCAAAGCCGTTGCCAGTGAAAAGGCAGGGCTCGCCGCCTATAAAGCCAACGTCATGGCGCGAATCACCGAGCAACAGGCCACGCAAGCGCGGACTTATGCGTTGGAAATCCGCGGGGTGGGGCTTGGGATCTACCAGGACCACCAATCGGAGATCTGGCAATTCATCAAGAAGAAAAATAACAACTTTGCGTCGATTTACTCACGGGACCCCAAGGATTACACAGACTCACTAGACTCCCGAGAGATCAGCAGAGATATCAAAATCCGAGTCGCCTTCAAACATTCGGCAGGCGCGTCAGTGGCGTACTGGCCAATCCCGGTATTTTCCATCGCGCCGCCCAAGCAACCTTCAGATACAGGCGCTGCGGATAACATCCTCAACGGTCGCAATGCCGCCACGCTCGGAGTCACGCTCTTTTTGTGGCAAGACGCGGAGAATACAACCCACGCCCAAGGCAGGATCGAGCGCTTGTTCCAGTTCTTTGATGACAACCCCAAAGTGCCCCAGGCCTTGATCGTGAGCGAGGACGGCGACGTCACACGAAACGGTTTGCGCGTGCCAGGTACCCCGGGGTTGCAGAACGGTCATGTTGTCCCCACTGTGTACGAAAGCATGACCGGGCTGCTGGTCACCCGCTCCGATCGGGTAGATCGATACCTTCGCCCATATGCCACCCATGAACCTGAAGACAACCAGAACAAAAACACTGATCTGGGCAAACTGTGGGCCTTTTATTGGGACCGTGATAGAGCATTTATGGATTGGTATGAAACCGCAGCGCGTGCCAATGCCTCCGAAGCCCCCTATGCGCCTACCACCATGTCCACCGCCTACTGGCAATCGCAACTCCCCTCGCTCTGGAACACGGTCTCTGATCGAGGTACAGGCTACTTCGAGCCCTCCCCATGGCTAC
>NZ_AKJO01000165.1:0-11056 GCF_000282295.1 Pseudomonas sp. GM33 | reverse complement strand
GGTTCGGATCGCCTGATCGAAAACCGCGTCGCTGAAGGTGGTTCCGATCGCCTGATCGAAAACCGCGTCGCTGAAGGTGGTTCCGATCGCCTGATCGAAAGCCGCGCTGTCTGAATGCAGGGCTTTACCGCAGGACTCGACGAAAACCCGGCCTCACCCGCCGGGTTTTTTATGCTTTTTTTAGCCCGCGATTACTTCCCTGCCCGCGCCATGCAGCGCTGGTAACGTTCATCGACCCGTTTGGCGAACCAAGCGGTGGTCAGTTTGCGCGTGATTTTCGGGCTTTGCAGCACGATCCCCGGCAACACTTCACGGGGTAACGGCCGACCTTCGGCCCGTTCGGCCAGTTCGAAAACCCGTCGATAGAGTTTGCTGTCTTCGAATGCCAGGGTATTGCCCTCTTCCAGTTGCCCGCGGATCGCCGGATTGCGCATGTCCAGTTGCTTGCCCAGGGTGCGCACGGCCAGTTCCGTGGTGCCGGGCATGATCGAACCGTAACGCACCAGGTCGCCATCCAGCGCCAACGGGATACCGGAAGCCCGGCTCACCGCGTTCTGAAACGCGGCATTACGGCTGGCGTACCAACCCGCGTTGAAGTCCGCAAAGCGGTACAGCGGCTGTGGGTAGCTCGCCGGATACCCCAGCAGATGCGCGATGCCGAAATACATGCCGCCACGCCGGGTGAACACTTCATGGCGGATCGAGCCCTGCACCGGATACGGGTAGCCCTTGGCCTGCTGCTCGGCAAAATCGATGCTGACCTGCATCGGTCCGCCGGTATGCACCGGGTTGAAGCCACCGAACAGGGTTTTACCCATTGGCACCATGCCGATGAAGTCGTCGAAAATGCCACTCAGCTCCTTTTCACTACGCGCGGCATTCAGGCGGGCGCTGTAGCTTTTGCCGTTGGGCGAGTCGAGCTTCAACGCACCGCTCACCAGCAGGCCGGGAATGTGTGCCTTGGCGGCGCGACGGTCGATCTCGTCGCGGGCGATCTTGCCCAGGCCCGGTACGCTCGGATCGACCTGAAAGGTCGACTCCTGTTCGGTCACGGCCAGCACCGAGCACAGGTTTTGCGTGGTCGGCGAGATGTCTTGCGCGGTAAACGCCACCTGGATATCCGTGGCCCACCCTTGGGGATCGGCGGCTTTGGCCGGCAGCAATCGCACAATCTCGGCCTTCACCTGGTCCGGACTGCGCGCCGCCGATTCCTGGGTCCGCTGACTGCCGCAACCGGCCAGTATCAACAAAGAGGCGATGCTGAAGATCAATCGATTGGCTTGCATGTCGTTCCATCTAGTCCTTGGGTCCGGCTTAACCATACGAGCAATGTCAGGGCAGCGGCTTTGACCGTTGTCCACCGCGTGCCTTTATTTGCCACTGAAACGGCCCTGAAGCCCCGTTATCCGAAATCTGCATGTGCAGAAAATGCCTGCGTACCTTGCAGAAAACGCATTGCAAAACGTTACTGAGAACAACTACCATTCGCGCCTGGAGTCGTATTTGCGCATGGAGTTCCCGCGCCGCCCCTTTTCCAATCGGCCGCGCGCCGCCCAGGACCTCATCATGACCACTCCAGCACGACTGTGCGTACCTTTTCGCCCGACGCTACTGGCCCTGTTTTGCTCCTTGTCCCTGACGGCCCATGCCGCAACGCCCGAAACAACCGAGGCCCAAGGAAAACCGCTGGTGCTGGGCGACGTCAATGTCAACGCCCAGGCCCCGGCACCGTCCGACCTGCCCCCGGTTTACGCCGGTGGTCAGGTCGCCCGCGGCGCTCAACTGGGTATCTTGGGCAACCAGGACATCATGGACGTTCCGTTCACCATGACGTCCTACACCGAAGCGTTGATCCGCGACCAGCAGGCCGAAACCGTCGGCGACGTGCTGCTCAACGATGCCTCGGTGCGTCAGGCTTCCGGTTTTTCCAACCAGGCCCAGACCTTCATGATTCGCGGCCTGCCCCTGAACGGCGATGATATTTCCTTCAACGGCCTGTACGGTATCCTGCCGCGGCAGATCATTTCCACCGATGCCCTGGAGCGGGTGGAAGTGTTCAAGGGGCCAAACGCCTTCATCAACGGCGTCACCCCGACCGGTTCCGGCATCGGTGGCGGCGTCAACCTGCAACCCAAGCGCGCCAGTGACGTGCCGCTGCGACGGTTCACCACGGACATCAGCGACGACGGGCGCATCGGCGAACACCTGGACATCGGTCAGCGCTTTGGCGAGGACAACCGCTTCGGTGCCCGCCTGAACCTGTCCCAACGTGAAGGCGACACCGCCATCGACGACGAGAACCAGCGCTCCAAACTGTTCGCCCTGGGCCTCGACTACCGCGGCGATGCGCTACGCCTGTCCGGCGATTTCGTCTATTCGAAGGAACGCATCAACGGCGGCCGCAGCTCGGTCAACCTTGGCGACGCCACGCACATCCCGGATGCGCCCTCCGCCGACACCAACTACGCGCAGAAGTGGGGCTTCAGCGAGATCGAGGACACCTTCGGCATGCTGCGCGCCGAATACGACCTGAACGACAGCTGGACCGCCTACGCCGCCGGCGGCGCCAAGCACACCCGCGAAGTCGGCAACTACGACTCCACCACCCTGGTGGGAAACGATGGCAGCTCGGTAACCAGCGGTTCATTCATTCCCCACGAAGAAGACAACACCAGCGCCATGGCCGGCCTCAATGGCCGTTTCGCCACGGGGACGGTGACCCATAAACTGAACTTCGGGCTGGCGGGGATCTGGACCCAACAGCGCAACGCCTTCGATTTCGACCTGACCCAATACCCGAACAACATCTACCACCCGATTGACGTTCCGGCGCCAGCGGGCGGCTTCTCCGGCGGTGACCTGGGCGATCCGGGCATCACCGGCAAAACCTTCATGCGCAGCGCCGCCGTGTCCGACACCCTGGGCTTTATCGATGATCGCCTGCTGGTCACCCTGGGCGTACGCCGCCAACAGCTGGTCGTTCAAGGCTACGACTACAACACGCAAAACCGCACGTCAAACTACGACAAGTCGATCACCACGCCGGTGTACGGCATCGTGTTCAAGCCGTGGGACCACGTGTCGTTCTACGCCAACCGTATCGAGGGCCTGGCCCAGGGGCCGACGGCTCCGACGACCTCCGGCTCCAGGGTCGTGGTCAACGGCAATGAAGTGTTTGCGCCGTCGCGCTCCAAACAGGTTGAAGCCGGGGTCAAAGTCGACATGGGCACCTATGGTGCGACCCTCGGTGTGTATCGCATCGAACAACCCGCTGACGGCTACACCCAAGTCATCGACGACACCACCGCCGTGTTCATTCATGACGGTGAGCAGATCAACAAGGGCGTGGAACTCAATGTCTTCGGCGAACCCATCGACGGCCTGCGCCTGCTCAGCGGCGTGACCGTGATGGACACCGAACTGAAGAACACCCAGGACGGCCTCAACGATGGCAACCGGGCCATCGGCGTGCCGAGCTTCCAGTTCAATGCCAGTGTCGATTGGGACGTGCCGGGCCTGCCGGGCGCAGCCCTGAACGGACGCATGTTGCGCACCGGCGGCCAATACGCCGACGCGGCGAACAACCTCAGCCTGCCGGCCTGGAACCGCTTCGATGCCGGCGCCCGCTACGCGTTCAGGGTCCAGGAAAAAGACGTGACCGTACGCCTGGGCGTGGAAAACGTCGCCAACAAGAGCTACTGGGAATCGGCCCAGGGGGGTTACCTGACCCAGGGCGAACCGCGTACCGCGAAGTTGTCGGGCACCATCGACTTCTAATTGAGGGCAGCCCAGCCCAGCCCTGCCCTGTGCCTGTACCTGTGGGTGCGAGCTTGCTCGCGATGGACGTTAACGATAACGCGTACTCTCAGGATTAACGCGGCGCTCTTTCGTTCATCGCGAGCAAGCTCGCTCCTACAGGGGGCCGAGTGCCTGTGCCTGTACCTGTGGGTGCGGGCTTGCTCGCGATGGACGTTAACGATAACGCGTACTCTCAGGATTAACGCGGCGCTCTTTCGTTCATCGCGAGCGAGCTCGCTCCTACAGGGGGCCGAGTCGTCCATACTTGTTCTACCCAGCGAGGAGGATGAGTTCATGCACAGAAGCGATGTGTTGATCATCGGCGCCGGCCCGACCGGGCTGGTCCTGGCGTTGTGGCTGAGCAAACTGGGCGTGCGCGTGCGGATTGTCGACAAGGCCTCGGCCCCTGGCACCACGTCCCGGGCGCTGGCTGTCCAGGCGCGGACGCTGGAACTGTATCGACAACTCGGGCTGGCCGACGCGGTTGTGCAATACGGCCATCGGGTGGCGGCCGCCAACTTCTGGGTCAAGGGTGAGCCTGTGGCGCACCTGCCACTGACCCAGGTCGGCGCGGGACTGACACCCTACGCGTTCCTGGAAATTTTCCCGCAGGACGAGCATGAACGGCTGCTGATCGAGCGCCTGCAAGCCTTCGGCATCTCGGTGGAACGCAACACCGAACTGGCAAGCTTCGAGCAAACCGCCGACGGCATCACCGCCACGCTGCATCTGCCCGACGGCCAGCAGGAAATCTGTCAGGCCTGTTTCCTCGCCGGCTGCGACGGCGCCCGGTCGATTGTGCGCAAGACCCTGGATACCGGGTTTCCCGGCGGTACTTACCAGCAGATTTTCTACGTCGCCGACGTACAGGGCAGCGGCCCGACATTCAACGGTGAACTGCACGTGGACCTCGACGAGGCGGACTTCCTTGCCGTGTTCCCGCTGGCGGGCAGTGGCCGCGCGCGCTTGATCGGCACCGTACGCGACGAACGTGCCGACCACGCCGAGACCCTGTGCTTCGAAGACGTCAGCAGCCGGGCCATCGAGCACATGAAGGTGCAGATCGAGCAACTGAACTGGTTCTCGACCTACCGCGTGCATCACCGGGTGGCGGATCACTTTCGCAATGGTCGGGCGTTTTTGCTCGGCGATGCGGCCCACGTGCACAGCCCGGCGGGCGGCCAGGGCATGAACACAGGGATTGGCGATGCCATCAACCTGGCCTGGAAACTGGCGGCCGTGCTGAGCGGCGCTGCCGAGGCCAGATTGCTCGACACCTATGAAACCGAGCGCATCGCCTTTGCCCGCAAACTGGTGGCGACCACTGACCGGGTCTTCACCTTCGTTACCGCCGACGGGCCGATGGCCGATTTGCTGCGTACGCGCCTGGCGCCGTTCCTGTTCCCGAAAATCACCTCGTTCGAAACCTCACGCCAATTCCTGTTTCGCACGGTGTCGCAGATCACCCTGAATTATCGGGGCATGCCTTTGAGCACAGGCGTTGCCGGGCACGTGCATGGCGGTGATCGCCTGCCCTGGGCCCATGACGGTGAGGGGGACAACTTTGAATCGCTCAAATGCATCACCTGGCAGGTGCATGTCTACGGCGACACCAGCGACGAGATGATCGCCTGGTGCCACGAGCACCATCTGCCATTGCATGTGTTCGACTGGCGACCGGCGTTCGAAGCGGCGGGCCTGGGGCGCAACGGCTTTTATCTGTTGCGGCCCGATACCTATGTAGCGATTGCCGAGACATGCGCGGACCCGAAAGTGATCGAACGGTATTTCCGTGACCACGGGATCCGCGCGTTTTTGGGCACGCCCTGATTCAACACAGATCCAATGTGGGAGCGAGCCTGCTCGCGATGGCGGCGTGACAGTCACTCCGTCAATATCTGACAGATCGCTTTCGCGAGCAGGCTCGCTCCCACAAGGGATTTGGTGGATTTCAGACCCCCGCCAGCGCCAGGTCCATCGCAAAATACGTAAAGATCAGGTCTGCCCCGGCGCGCTTGATCGCCCCCAGGCTCTCGCGCACCACGCGGTCTTCATCGATGGCTCCGGCCTGGGCGGCAAACTTGATCATCGCGTATTCACCGCTCACCTGATACGCCGACAGCGGCAGGCGCGAGGCTTCGCGGATGTCGCGGATGATGTCCAGGTAGGCACCGGCCGGCTTGACCATCAGCGCATCGGCGCCTTCCTGTTCGTCGAGCAAGGACTCGCGCACCGCTTCGCGGCGGTTCATCGGGTTCATCTGGTAGCTTTTGCGGTCGCCCTTGAGCGCACTGCCGCCCGCCTCGCGGAACGGACCATAGAGCGCCGAGGCGAACTTGGTCGAATAGGCCATGATCGCCGTCTGGGTAAACCCAGCGTCATCGAGGGCCCGGCGGATCGCCTGGACCTGCCCGTCCATGGCCGCCGACGGGGCGATCACATCGGCACCGGCTCGGGCCGCCGCGACGGCTTGCCGGCCGAGGTTGATCAGGGTCTGGTCGTTGTCGACTTCATGGTTGTGCAGCACGCCGCAATGGCCGTGGTCGGTGTACTCGCAAAAACAGGTGTCGGACATCACGATCATTTCCGGCACCGCGTCCTTGGCGATGCGCGACATGCGCGAAACCAGGCCGTCGTCGCGCCAGGTGTCGCTGCCGCTGCTGTCCAGATGATGGGACACTCCGAAGGTCATCACCGACTTGATCCCGGCGCGGGCGTAGCGCTCGATCTCACCAGCCAGCTTCGACTCGGGAATGCGCATCACGCCGGGCATGCTTTTGATCGGTACGAAGTCGTCGATTTCTTCTTCGACGAAAATCGGCAGTACCAGGTCGTTCAGGCTGAACTCGGTCTCCTGGAACAGGCTGCGCAGGCTCGCATTGCGGCGCAGACGGCGTGGGCGTGCTTCGGGGAACTGGCTGGACATGGGGATTCCTGAATATCAGAGGACAGAATGTAGGAGCGAGCCCGCTCGCGATGGTCGTTAACGATAACGCGCATTGTCTGAATGACCGCGTTGCCCTTACGTTTTTCGCGAGCAGGCTCGCTCCTACAGGGGATGATTTCAACCAGCGATTGGGCTTGGAATCTGCAACCCGCGCACCACCGCCGGCCGTGCCAGAAAGCGCTCCAGCACCCGTGTGACGTTGGGGAAGTTCTGAATGCCCACCAGATCGCCGGCTTCATAGAAACCGATCAGGTTGCGCACCCACGGGAAGGTGGCGATGTCGGCAATGGTGTAGCGTTCGCCCATGATCCAGTCGCGCCCTTCGAGCCTGCCGTCGAGCACCTTGAGCAGGCGTTTGCTCTCCTCGACATAGCGATCACGGGGACGCTTGTCTTCGTAGTCCTTGCCGGCGAATTTGTTGAAGAAGCCGAGCTGGCCGAACATCGGGCCAATGCCGCCCATCTGGAACATCAGCCATTGAATCGTTTCGTAGCGCGCGGCCGATTCCTGGGCCAGCAGTTGCCCGCTCTTGTCGGCCAGGTAGATCAGAATCGCTCCCGACTCGAACAGCGCCAGCGGCTTGTCGTCCGGACCGTGGGGGTCGAGGATCGCCGGGATTTTGTTGTTGGGGTTCAACGACAGGAATTCCGGGGACATCTGGTCATTGGTGTCGAAGCCTACCCGGTGAGGTTCATACGGCAGGCCGATCTCCTCGAGCATGATCGAAACCTTGACGCCATTGGGGGTTGGCAAGGAGTACAGCTGAATCCACTCCGGATATTGGGCAGGCCATTTGCGGGTGATGGGGAAGGCGGACAAATCGGTCATGGGCAGGATCCACGAAGACAGTGAGAGTGACGATCATAATGGAGATATCGGCTCAGCGATCCCCTGGAGCCATCAATCTCGCTGATAGAGGAGATCAAGAGAGATCACGACGGTTTCACCACCATCTGATATAGCCTGTCCATAAATCCGCAACATCCTGTCGATAACCTTCACTGCAATCCGCTAAAGGTTACCGGTACATTGCTGCGCTCTTGGCCGGAATCGAACCAAACGGGTTCAGGGGACTCTGAGCACCACCCCTTTGAAAACGGACCGGCTTCAACGACATGGAACACACCCGACGCTGGAAAGTCGTGGTGTAAAGGTTTGTCAGCCTTAACCGAATTGCGCTGAAGAACCTTTTATTCATGAATCTGTTCAACTTTACCAAACGCTTTAAACATCGCGCCTACGTGCTGTTGCCCGTCATGCTGGCGCTCAGCGCGGTGTTCCTGTTGCTGGAATCCGGCCTGAGTCGTGCCCAACCGATGGACGGCACCCAGACGCTGGTGTTCCTGCGCCACGGCGAAAAACCCGACGGCGGCCTCGGCCAGCTCAATTGCCAGGGGCTGAACCGCGCCATCGACCTGGCCACGTTGCTGCCGGAAAAGTTCGGCAAGGCCAACTACGTGTTTGCGGCGAACCCGACCCGTAACGTCGAGGAAGGCGAGTTCGACAACTCCTACAGCTACATCCGTCCCCTGATGACCATCAGCCCCAGCGCCATCAAGCTGGGCCTGCCGGTGAACATCAATTTCTCCGCCAATGACACCAGTGACCTGGCCGATGAACTGCTTCACGACAAGTATCACAACTCGGTCATCTACACCGCCTGGTCGCACGGCTACCTGCCGGAGCTGATCAACAAGGTGGCCGGCGACGCCACCGGCAAGAAAACGACCATCACCGACGACTGGGAATCCAGCGACTACGACTCGCTGTATGTGCTCACCCTGACCTGGCACAACGGCAAGGCCAGTCTGCAGAGCCATGTGTACAAGCAAGGTCTGGATAATGGTGCTGAAACCTGCCCGACCTGAGGTTGTGTATTGCTTGATCGGGCCTCTTCGCGAGCAAGCTCGCTCCCACATTGGATTTGCAGTGTGATCACGAAGGCATGAGCACCACTGAACCCTGTGGGAGCGAGCTTGCTCGCGATGGGGCCAGTAAAGATGACATCACTTTCGTTGATTCACCCGCTCACGCAAATACTCGAGAACCGCCCCCCGCTCCCCGGCAAACTCGATCCGCGCACCTTTCTTCTCCCGCTGGAACGCGTACATCGGATCGTAATACTCGCTCAGCAACCCTTCGATCCAGCCCCGGTGCAGATCCACCGCACCACTGCGGGCCTGCTCCGCCAACGCCTCTTCCATCAAAACCAGCATGCGCCGATGACGTTCGCCGCCCAGGCGTTTCTGCACATTGTTCAGGCTCTCCAGCAACCGCTCGGAAAACAGTGCGAAGCCGTCATCGCCATGCACGTCGATGAATTCGGCGCACAGATCCACCACGTAATCGCGCAGGATCCGCTCGACCCGACCTTCCAGGCTGTCTTCCAGCCAGACCATCGGGAACTGCTGCATGCCCTGGTACAGCGGCAACGGCAATGCGCAACTGCCCACCGCACGACTTTCGTCTTCCAGTACGAACTGCTCGATACCCCGGGCGCGTTTTTTCAGCACATCCACGGCCAGGCGGTTTTCGAAGTCGATATTCGAGGGTTGGCCGGTGGCGCGCTTGCCGAAACTGGAGCCGCGGTGGTTGGCATGGCCTTCAAGGTCCACGCTGTTGCCCAGTTGCGTGAGCACCTCGGTTTTGCCGGTACCGGTCATCCCGCCCAGCAGGACGAAATCGCACTGGGCAACCGCTTGATCGAGGGTGTCCAGCAAGAAGGTACGCATGGCCTTGTAGCCACCGCCCACACGTGGATAGTCGATGCCGGCCTCGTCCTTGAGCCATTGCTGGACAATCTGTGAGCGCAGGCCGCCGCGGAAGCAATACAGCAGGCCATCCGGATGCGCCCGGGCAAAATTGGCCCAGGCCTGGATGCGTTCGGCCTTGACTGCGCCCGATACCAGTTGATGCCCGAGCACGATGGCCGCCTGCTGGCCGTGCTGCTTGTAGCACGTGCCGACCCGCTGGCGTTCATGGTCATTCATCAACGGCAGGTTGATCACACCGGGAAACGAACCCTTGTTGAATTCGACCGGCGCGCGCGCGTCCATCATGGGCCGGTCGTTGAGGAAGATGTCGCGGTAATCGGTGCAGTCGACGAACATCAAAACACCTCGACTGCGTTGCTCTGTCGCTCGACCAGTTCGCCGATCGGTTCCAGGCTCAGGCCCAGTTCGGCGGCCACGGCAAGAAACTGCTCGTTGCCTTGCGGCGTTACGGCGATCAGCAGGCCGCCGCTGGTCTGCGGGTCGCAGAGCACACGTTTGTGCAGCTCCTGAAGGCGTCCGAGCTTGCTGGCGTAGCTGTCAAAATTGCGCAGCGTACCGCCCGGTACGCAGCCCTGTTCGAGGTAATACTCGACACCCGGCAGACGCGGAACCCGGTCGTATTCAATGCGCGCCGTAAGCTGGCTGCCGTCGGCCATTTCCACCAGGTGCCCGAGCAGGCCGAAACCGGTGACGTCAGTCATCGCGGTCACGCCATCGAGCTTGCCGAAACGGCTGCCGGGCTTGTTCAGGGTGCACATCCAGTCCCGGGCCAGGCCGATATCGGCATGGCGCAACTTGCCCTTTTTCTCGGCTGTCGTAAGGATGCCGATGCCCAGGGGCTTGGTGAGATAGAGCAGGCAACCGGCGGTGGCGGTGTCGTTGCGCTTCATGTGGCGCTTTTCCACCAGGCCGGTGACGGCCAGGCCAAAGATCGGCTCGGGTGCGTCGATGGAGTGTCCGCCTGCCAGCGGGATGCCCGCTGCGTCGCACACCGAACGCCCACCGCGAATCACTTCCCGGGCGATTTCCGGCGCCAGCACGTTCACCGGCCAGCCCAGGATCGCAATCGCCATCAAGGGATCGCCGCCCATGGCGTAGATGTCGCTGATGGCGTTGGTGGCGGCAATTCGGCCGAAATCGAAGGGATCGTCGACGATCGGCATGAAAAAGTCGGTGGTCGAGACCACACCGCGTTCTTCATCGATGGCATACACCGCCGCGTCGTCACGCGAGGCGTTGCCGACCCAGAGTTTCGGGTCGAGATTCTGCGCCCCGCTGCCGGCCAGGATCACTTCCAGCACCTGGGGGGAAATTTTGCAACCGCATCCGGCGCCGTGACTGTATTGGGTCAGGCGAATCGGCTCGCTCATAGGGTCACCTCTTGGAGTCTAGGTAACTAATCCTACAGCAAACGCGCCTTTTTCTTTGCAGGAGATGCGCTGGTGGATACTGCCCCCCTGTGGGAGCGAGCCTGCTCGCGAAAGCGGTGTGCCAGTCGCATCATTGCTGGATGTGCCACCGCCTTCGCGAGCAGGCT
>NZ_AKJO01000164.1:0-7578 GCF_000282295.1 Pseudomonas sp. GM33 | reverse complement strand
GATTCAGGCGGCGATTGAACTCCCCCCTGTAGGGGCGAGCCTGCTCGCGATGGACTTGAGGACGACGCGGGGTGTCAGGCTCCCCGCGTCATCGTTGACGTCCATCGCGAGCAGGCTCGCTCCTACAGACGGCCGTGAAGTGCCGCGTCGAAAATCTTTGCCACGCCGTCCCGGGTCAAGGGCAGCGGGTTGCCACCTGCCGAGGGGTCGACAATCGCCATGTCCGCGATCAGGTCGGCCTGCCGGTCATCCACGCCCAGTTCAACCAGGGTATGGGGCACGCCGATGTCCTTGCGCAGCTTGAGGACGAAGGCCAGGAAACTGTCGAACCCCGGCGAGGGCAGGCGCAGGTACGCCGCCAGGCGGGTGATGCGCTCCTCGATGGCCGTGCGATTGAATTGCAGGACATAGGGCATGAAGGTGGCGTTGGTCATGCCGTGATGGGTGTCGTACAGCGCACCCACCGGATGGGAGAGCGCATGCATCCCGCCCAGGCCTTTCTGGAACGCCGTGGCGCCCATGGCCGCCGCCGCGAGCATTTGCGCGCGTGCCTCGAGGTCCGACGGCGTGTGTACCGCTTTCACCAGGGCGTTGGCCACCAGGCGCATGCCTTCCACCGCAATGCCATCGGCCAGGGGATGAAAGCCGGGGGCGCAGTACGCTTCCAGGCAATGGGATAATGCGTCCATGCCCGTGCCCGCGGTGACCTTGGCGGGCATGCCGACGGTGAGGGCCGGGTCACTGATGACCACGCGCGGCATCATTTTCGGGTGGAAGATGATGCGTTTGGTGTGGGTGCGCTCGTCGATGATCACCGCCGCACGCCCGACTTCCGAGCCGGTCCCCGCCGTGGTCGGCACGGCAATGACCGGGGCGATGCGGCTGTCGTCGGCGCGGGTCCAGTAGTCGCCGATGTCTTCGAAGTCCCAGACCGGGCGGGTCTGGCCGCTCATGAAGGCAATCAGCTTGCCCATGTCCAGGCCACTGCCGCCGCCGAAGGCGATCACACCGTCGTGTTTGCCGGCGCGCCAGGCGTCGAGCCCGCCGGCCAGGTTGGCTTCCACCGGGTTGGGCTTGAGGTCACAGAACAACGCCACACCCAGGCCGGCGGCGCGCAATGAGTCCAGTGCCGCCGTGGTGATCGGTGTGCGCGCCAGGCCGCTGTCGGTGACCAGCAAGGGTCGCTCGATACCCTGGCTGCGACAGACGTCGGCCAGCTCGGCGATGCGCCCGACGCCGAACCGAACGCTCGTGGGGTAGTTCCAGTTTCCAGTCAGGTTCATGGTCTACACCTCGTGACGCAGATGAAAGGATTTGGCCCGGGTCAGGTGCTCGTAGCCCAGTGGCGACAGGGTGACGCCACGCCCGCTGTTCTTCACGCCGGTCCAGGCCAGCGCCGGGTCCAGGTAGTCGCAGCGGTTCATGAACAGTGTGCCGGTGGCGATCTGGTTGCCCAGGCGTTCGGCCGCTGCGAGGTCCCGGGTCCAGATGGACGCACTGAGCCCGAACTCACTGTCGTTCATCAAGGCAATGGCCTCGTCATCGCTGGCCACCGGCATGATGCCGACCACCGGGCCAAAGCTTTCGTCGCGCATGACCGACATTTGATGGCTGACATCGACCAGGACCTGCGGCGCGAGGTAGGCGCTGCCCGGCACGTCGGCGGGAAAGGCCTGCGGATCGATCAGCGCCGTCGCGCCCTGTGCGAGCGCTTCGGCGATCTGGCCACGAACGAAAAAGGCGGCCCCCGGTGTCACCATCGGACCGAGGGTGGTGGCTTCGTCCAGCGGGTTGCCCAGCACGTACTGGCGGGTCAGTTCGGCGAAGCGCTCGACAAACACCGGGAAGATTTTCTGGTCGACGTAGATGCGCTCCACGGCGCAGCAACTCTGCCCGGAATTGAAGAAGCTGCCGTCCACCAGGTTTTCCACCGCATGTTCGAGGTTGGCGTCAGCCCGCACGTAGGCCGGATCCTTGCCGCCGAGCTCCAGGCCCACGCCGATGAAGCGTCCCGTGGCGGCGCTTTCCATGGCCTTGCCGGCATCGACTGAACCGGTGAAATTGACCTGCTGTACCCGGCCCGAATCAATGATCGCGGCGGTCTGCCGATGATCGAGCAGCAGGTTGTGGAACAGGCCATCCGGCAGATGGGCACGGCGCATGGCCTCGGCGAAACGCTCGCCCACCAGCAGGGTTTGCGACGCATGCTTGAGGATCACGCTGTTGCCCGCCATCAGCGCCGGGATGATTGTGTTCACCGCGGTCAAATAGGGGTAGTTCCACGGCGCGACCACCAGCACCGTTCCCAGCGGCTCGCGCTTGATGTAGCGTCGAAAACCCGCCACAGGTTCCGGCTCTATATCGGCCAGCGCTTGCGGTGCGATGGCGATCATGTGCCGGGCGCGTTCGGCAAATCCGCGCAGTTCGCCGGCGCCATAGCGCACCGGGCGACCCATCTGCCAGGCCAGTTCCGGCACGATGTCGGCCTGCATCGACAACATCGCGTCCACTGCGGCGCTGCACAATGCTGCGCGTTCGCTCAGTGAGCGGCGCTGCCATGCCGCCTGTGCGCTGGCAGCGGAGGTCAGCGCCTGCTCGACCTGCGCCGCATCGGCCATCTCTCGTTCGACGTACACCCGGCCATCGACCGGGGAGATCAATTGCACCTTCGCAGTCATGATGTTCTCAATAGCGCTCGAAGCCGCGCTGCAGTTCCCAGTCGGTGATTCGCCGGTCGTACTCTTTCTGTTCCCACTCGGCGGTGTGCACGTAATGGTCGACCACCTCATCGCCGAACGCCTCGCGCAACATGGCGGAGGCCTTGAGGGCGGCGCTCGCATCGCGCAGGGTCTTGGACACTTCCGGCAAATGCTCGTCCTGGTAGGCATCCCCTTCGAATGGCGGCACGAGATCGAGCTTTTCGTCGATGCCGGCCAGGCCCGCCGCGATCAACGCGGCGAAGGCCAGATAGGGGTTGAGGTCGGCGCCGCCGATGCGGCATTCGATGCGGATGGACTTGCTGCCTTCGGCACACAAGCGAAAGCCCGCGGTGCGATTGTCGCGGCTCCACACCGCCCGCGTCGGCGCAAAGGTGCCGGCCTGAAAGCGCTTGTAGGAGTTGATGTAGGGCGCGAGAAAACAGGTGATGTCGTTGGCGTATTTGAGCTGCCCGGCGACCCAGGCACGCATCAGTTTCGACATGCCGAACTCGGCTTTCGCGTCGAAGAACAGCGGCTTCTTCGCGTTCTTGTCCCACAGCGAATTATGGATGTGACTGCTGGAACCGGCGGCGTCGTAACGCCACTTGGCCATGAAGGTGATCGCCTTGCCCTGCAACTGCGCGATCTCTTTGCAGGCGTGCTTGATGATGACGTGGTGGTCGGCCATGGTCATCGCATCGGCGTAGCGGATGTTGATCTCTTCCTGGCCCGGGCCCCATTCGCCCTTGGAGTTTTCCACGGGAATGCCCGAGGCCTGCAGATGCTTGCGAATCGCCCGCAGCACCGGCTCTTCACGGGTGGTCTGGAGGATGTTGTAGTCCTCGATGTAATGGCCGGCGGTTTTCGGTTTGTGATAGTTGCGTTTGTGGATCGCCTCGTAGCTCTCATCGAACAGATAGAACTCGAGTTCCGAGGCAAACATGCCGGTATAGCCACGCTCGCGCAGACGCTCGACCTGCTTTTTCAGAATCGCCCGCGGGCTGTGGGGCAGGTCCTGGCGATGGTGATGATCGAGCACGTCGCACAGCACCAGCGCCGTGCACTCAAGCCAGGGCACGCGTCGCAGGGTGGACATGTCGGGCTTGAGCACGAAATCGCCGTAGCCCTTGCTCCAACTGGCCGCGGCGTAACCCGGCACCGGCTCCATGTCGATGTCGTCGGCCAACAGGTAGTTGCAGCAATGGGTTTCTTCGTGGCCGCTGTCGATGAAAAACTCGACCTGGAAGCGCTTGCCGACCAGGCGTCCCTGCATGTCGACCATGCAGACCAGCACGGTGTCGATTTCGCCGGCGGCAGCGGCGCGTTTGAGTGCATCAAAGCTGAGGAGGGGCT
Organism: Pseudomonas sp. GM33; assembly: GCF_000282295.1. NCBI lineage: Bacteria > Pseudomonadati > Pseudomonadota > Gammaproteobacteria > Pseudomonadales > Pseudomonadaceae > Pseudomonas > Pseudomonas sp. GM33. Next base: position 3,526 of record NZ_AKJO01000164.1, on the reverse strand, counting down.
CGGTCATCACGGCAATCCTGCGTGAAAGGTTTTGGCCAGTCTGAGATCGCTGTTGCAGACGCTCTCCAGAAACACCCAAAACCTGCAGAACCGAGCATCATGAGCAACGAGTTGCTCAAAGCTTAGCCTACCGTAGCAATGTGCAACTATTGTAGGAGCGAGCTTGCTCGCGATGGACTTGAGGACACCGCGTTTAATCAGGTAACCCGCGTCATCGTTGACGACCATCGCGAGCAGGCTCGCTCCTACAGGTCAGGGGGGGGCGTGTTTACTCCGGCAATCCCGCCAGGCGCAATCCCTCGACGAAACGGGCGAAATCCTCAGGCCTTTGAATGGGCAGCCAGTCCTTGAGAGCGCACAGGCGCAAAGAGGGATTCAGCGCTAGCAGGCGTTGCATCGCCAGATTCGCTTTGTCCATTCGACCACCGAGCGCGTGACTGGCCGCCACCAGTGCCGCGGCGACCAGCAGGCTGGGCAGGTTGCCCAGCGCCTTGTCCGCCCAGGCCGCAGCGGCATCGAAGTCCCCGGCGAAGAAATGCGCGAGCGCCATGCCGACCTGCATCCTGAACATTTCCGGGTCCAGCGGGCTCAAGCGAACGGCATGGTTCAGGTGCTCGATGGCCGCGTCCGTTTCACCGCGCAGCGCCCGCAGGATACCGCCCAGGAACCAGGCGGGGGCGAGGTTGGGGTTGAGCAGGCGTGCCCGGTCGAGCAGTGCAATGCCGCCGTCGACTTCACCGGCGAGATGGGCCAGCGCATGTCCGCCCCGGGTCAACGCGACGGCATCATCGCGGCCGAGGACCACCGCCAGCCGCGCCAGCCGTATGCCCTCGGCGATTTCTGCAGGCCGATCGCTCATCCAGCCATTGAGCTTGCGCCAGAAGTGGCACCAGGCGGCCATGCCATAGGCCGAGGCAAATTCCCCATCGAGCTCGATGGCCTGGTAGAACATCGGCAGCGCCTGCTCGATGGCTTCCCGGCCGCCGCTGTGTAGTTTGGCCATGCCCCGCAGGTAGTAGTCGTAGGCGTCCAGGCTATCCGTCGGCTTGCGCTTGGCGCGTTCGATTTCTGCCCGCTCCAGTTGCGGCGCGATCGCGCCGACGACGCTTTCGGTGATTTGGTCCTGCAGCTCGAAGATATCGTCCAGCAGGCCTTCGAAGCGCTCGGCCCAGAGGTGCGTACCGCTTGTCGCGTCGATCAGTTGCCCGGTAATGCGCAGCTTGTTCCCGCTCTTGCGCACGCTGCCTTCGAGCACGTAGCGCACGCCCAGCGCCTGGCCAACGCCTTGGGCGTCCACCGTCTGGCCCTTGTAGGTGAAGCTCGAGTTGCGTGCGATGACGAACAGCCAGCGAAGACGCGACAGGGCGGCGATGATGTCCTCCACGACGCCGTCGGCGAAGTATTCCTGCTCCGGATCGCCGCTCAGGTTCTGGAAGGGCAGAACGGTGATCGAGGGTTTTTCCGGCAGGACCAGCGCAGGGGAGGGGGTTGGCTTCGGGGCGGTGGTCGGGTGTTCATCGCTCTCGGGCTGTCGCGTTTGCCCGGTCGAGTCGCCATTGATCCGGCCAACGAAGCGGTAGCCTTTGCGGGCGACGGTGCGTACCAGGCGCTGCTCCTCACCGGTATCGCCGATGGCCTTGCGCACGGCATTGATGTGGCTGGTGATCGTCGATTCCGAAACGATCCGGTCGCCCCACACCGCCTTGAGCAATTCGTCCTTGCTGACGACGCGGTCGGGATTGTTGACGAACAGCAGCAACAGGTCGAAGACCTGCGGTCCGACGGCCACGACTTGCCCGCGCAGGGTCAGTTCCCGGCGCTCCTGATCGAGTACGTAATCTTCAAAGCTGAATGGCAAGACGGGCATCCCCGGGCGGCTGGTTGTGACTGCAAAGAATGATACGGCAGCTCGTCAGCCGCTGCACCGTCAGCGGCAAGGGAGGTTGGACAACCGTCAGTTGCCTTGGACAAAAATCCAAGCGCTCTCCAAGGCAAACGCAAGGACTTGCCTGACCCGTGAAGGCAATCTCTCCATACCGACGCAATGGTTGCCGTCGACAAGTGGAGAACAGTCATGAAGATCGTCGTCATCGGAGGCTCCGGCCTCATCGGATCGAAACTTGTGAACACCCTTCGCGAGCGCGGCCATGATGCGCTCGCCGCCAGCCCCAGCTCGGGCGTGAACAGCATCACCCGCGAAGGCCTGGCCGCAGCGATGGATGGTGCTGACGTGGTGGTCGACGTGGCGAACGCGCCGTCGTGGGAGGACCAGGCCGTTCTCGATTTCTTCCAGACCTCCAGCCGTAACCTGCTGGCCGCCGAAGCGGCTGCCGGGGTTCGTCATCACGTGGCCCTGTCGATTGTCGGCAGCGAACGGCTTCCCGATACCGGTTATTTCCGGGCCAAGGTCGCGCAGGAGGCCCTTATCAAGGCATCCAGCATTCCCTACAGCATTGTGCGTGCCACGCAGTTCTCCGAGTTTGCCGGCGGCATTGTCCAGTCGTTCACCGTTGGCGATGAGATTCATGCGTCGCCGGCGCTGATCCAGCCGATAGCGTCCGACGACGTGGTAGCGGCGCTGGCCGATGTCGTGCTGGCAGCACCGCTCAATGGCACGGTTGAAGTGGGCGGCCCGGAAACCATGCCGATCGACGAACTGGCCAGGCGCTATCTGCGAGCCACCCAGGACAGCCGCAAGGTCGTGCCGGATGTACATGCCCGTTACTTCGGCGCCGTGCTCGACGATCAATCGCTGGTCACCGGCAAGAACGCACGCCTGGGGGCGATTCGCTTCGACGACTGGCTGGCCCGGTCGACAGCGCAGTAACGCATCGCACCCTTACATTTCCCTACCCATCCAGGAGAAACCCCATGGTTACCCGATTGCTAATGGCCGCTGTCTTCGCCGCGCTCTCGATCAGCGCCGCCTCGGCCGCCGAGCCGCCTCCCGGCAAGGTGACGGTGGTGTTCGACCGTCCCATTCCCAACATCCCCGGCAAGAGCATGAGGGGCGTGGTCGTCGAGTATGGGCCGGGTGCCGCGTCACCGGCCCACACCCATCCGAAAACGGCCTTCATCTATGCAACGGTGCTGGAAGGCTCGTTTCGCATCCAGGTCAAAGGCCAGCCGGAAAAGATCTACAAGGTCGGCGAAAACTTCGTAGAGGAGCCGGGTTCCGTGCACCTGGTCAGCGCCAACGCCAGTGACACTCAACCGGCACGCCTATTGGCGGTGTTCGTCCTCGACACCGAGGAAAAGGTGCTCGTCACCCCCATCAAGCAGTGAGCCGATCAACCCGCTCAGGAAGGCTCGACAGCCGGGCGGCAGAGCACTGTTGGCCGGTCACCGCTGGAGTTTCAGGTACTGAACACGAAAAAGCCCGGCTGCTGAGGCCGGGCTTTTCGTTGAGTCCTGCGGTAAAGCACTGCATTCAGACAGCGCGGTTTTCGATCAGGCGATCGGAACCGCCTTCAGCAACACGTTTTTCCAACAGGCGATCCGAACCGCCTTCGGCCACACGATTCTC
>NZ_AKJO01000163.1:0-6563 GCF_000282295.1 Pseudomonas sp. GM33 | reverse complement strand
AAAAACCTGAGAGCACCGCGGGGTGTCAGGCTCCCCGCGTCATCGTTGACCTCCATCGCGAGCAAGCTCGCTCCTACAGGCCGGGCGGCGTTCCGTTTTTCCAAGTGCCCCGCTGTAAGGGCGGAACCATCAGCGGCCGAATGGATATGTACACCTTCAAAAAAATACCCCCGCCCCGCAGATCCCCCCGATGATTATTTTTTGTCGGCCATCGCTTGCGTGTAGCGGTCGATAGTTGGGCACCGTGTCCGGGCTGAGCAAACCTGACCGGAGCCCAATAATGATAAAAAAAAGCTCGGCCACAGCCGGAGTCCGCCAACGACTTCCCCGGCTTGGCCATACCCGCCCGCAACCGCTTGCGTTGGCGATTCTTGCCGTACTCACGGGGCCGGCCTGCGCCACCACCTTTGACCTCAACGAAGACTGGAGCCTGTCGACCAAAACCAGTCTGAGCCTGGGCAGCAGTTGGTCGACGCAAAACCCCGACAAAAGCCTGATGACCCGCGCGAACGCCTTGCAGGCCCAGGGCGTGAATGCCAATGGCACCAGCGTCAGCGCCGACGACAACCGGCTGAACTTCGAGAAGGGGGATCCCATCTCGCAGCTGTTCAAGGGCCTCACCGATTTCAGTCTCGATGGCCAGGGCCAGGGCGCGTTCCTGCGCTTCAAATACTGGTACGACCACGCCTATGAAACCGGCAACGGCCGCTTCAAGGATTTCGACGATTCGGGCTGGGACGACTTGTCGAAGTTCAAGGGCTTCCAGGTCCTCGACGCCTACGTCTGGAAAGATTTCCAGGTGGCCGAGCATCCGCTGAACGTGAAGGTCGGCAACCAGGTGTTGTCCTGGGGCGAGGCGCTGTTGATCCAGAACGGCATCAACGTGATCAACCCGCTGGACATCTCGGCGTTCAACCGTCCCGGCGTGGAAATCAAGGAAGGCCAGTTGCCGGTGGAGATGGTGTCCTTCAGCTTCGGCCTGACCGACACCACCAACCTCGAAGGTTTCTACCAGTACAACTGGCGGCCCAGTGTCCTCGACGGTTGCGGCACTTTCTTCGCCAGCAGCGACGTGATTCAGCCGGGGTGCGGGCCGTTGTACCTGAGTCAGGTGCAGACCGATGATCAGATGCAGGCCGCGGGTTTGTTCGCGACGTCCCGGGGCAATGAGTCGCCGTCCGATTACGGCCAGTTCGGCTTCGCCCTGCGTCAGATGATCCCGGCGCTGAACGATGCCGAAGCGGCGTTTTACTACATCAACTATCACTCGCGGTTGCCGTATTTCACCCTCAACGCCAGGAACACTTCCTTGCCCGGCACCTTCCCCGGTGGCATCCAGGGGCCGAGCTATGCGGCGGCGTTCCCGGAAAATATTCACCTGTACGGCATCAGCCTCAACGGCGTCGAACCGGTCACCGGGATTTCCCTGGCGGGTGAGCTGAGCTATCGGCCGAACATGCCGATCGCGATCAACGCACCCGACGTCAACGTCGCCGTGATTTCCGGGCCGGGGGGCAGTTCCTGGGTGCAATTGCCGCCCGGTTTCAGCACCACCAATGGCAGCCAGTTCGATGCCTGGGAACGCAAGGGTGTCTGGCAGATGACCGGCTCGGCCACCCAGGCCATCGACAACGTGCTGGGCGCCACGCGTCTGAGCTTGTTCGGTGAAGCCGGTGTCGTGCACATCGAGGATCTGGGGGACGAGCGCCTGGGCCGTAGCGCCGCGTTCGGCCGCAGTGCTCCGCGCAATGGCACGCCGTGCAACACCGTGGCCTCCGGGGTCACCAACCAGTACTGCACCGACAAGGGCTTTGCCACCGAGTGGTCGTGGGGTTATCGCCTGCGCGCCAGCCTCGAATACAGCGATGTGTTGCCGGGCATCAACCTGATTCCGGCCGTCAACTGGCGGCATGACGTCGAGGGTTATTCCTACGATCCGCAAGGGCCGTTCCAGGAAGGCCAGCAAGCGCTGGGCGTGAGCCTGACCGGCGTCTACATGAACGATTACAGCGTGGAGCTGGCCTACAACGCCTTCTTCGGTACCAACGACTACAGCACCCTCGACGACCGCGATTTCGCATCCGTCAGCATCAAGGCAGACTTCTAAGGAGAACCGTTATGCGTATGCAATTGTGCGTGCTGGCCCTGGCCTGCACCGTCGGCCTGGCTCAGGCCAAAGGCACCGATTCGGCGGCCCTGGGCAAGACCCTGACCCCCATGGGCTCGGAAATGGCAGCCAATGCCGACGGCAGCATTCCGGCCTGGACCGGTGGCCTGGCGAGCAACGCCGGCACCGTCGACAGCAAGGGCGGCTATAGCGACCCTTACGCGGCCGAGAAGCCCTTGTTCACCGTCACGGCAAAAAATGTGGCGCAGTACGAGAAGTTTCTCAGCCCCGGGCAAATCGCGCTGTTCAAGCGTTTTCCCGACACCTACAAGATGAACATCTACCCGACCCATCGCAGTGCCAACCTGCCCAAGGATGTGCTGGCGGCAAGCCGCGACAACGTGGCCAAGACCAGCATGGCCGATGGTGGCAACGGTCTGCATGACTACGCCAGGGGCATTCCGTTTCCGCTGCCCACCGAAGGCCTGGAAGTGATGTGGAACCACATGACCCGTTATCGCGGCGGCAGCTACGAGCGCATCAGCAGCGCCGCGCTGGTGCGCGAAAACGGTGCCACCAGCTACGTGCGAAACCAGTCGCTGATCAACTTCGCCGACACCGTGGGCGGACTGGAGCCAGGTTCCAACATCCTGTTCATGTTCAAGAGTCGGGTCCTGGAACCGGCGCGTCTGTCCGGCGAAGCGGTACTGGTGCATGAGCCGATCGACCAGGTCGCCGAGCCGCGTTCGGCCTGGCAATACCTGCCGGGGCAACGTCGCGTGCGTCGTGCGCCGATGATCGCCTACGACAACAGCGCCCGTTACAGCAATGGCCTGATCACCGCCGACAACATCGACGGCTACAACGGCGCACCGGACCGTTTCGACTGGAAACTGGTGGGCAAGCAAGAGCTGTTCATCCCTTACAACAGCTACAAGATCGGCAGCCGCGACCTCAAGTACGACGCCGTGATCCAGCCCAACCACGTCAACCAGGACCTGGCCCGCTACGAGAAACATCGGGTGTGGGTGGTGGAAGCGACCCTCAAGCCGGGTGCCCGGCACATCTACGCCAAGCGCCGCTTCTATGTGGACGAGGACAGCTGGCAGATCGCCCAGTCGGACCAGTACGACAGCCGCGGTGAACTGTGGCGCAGCGGTGAACTGCATGCGATCCAGCAGTACGACCACGGCTTCACCTACAACGTGCTGGAAACCTCCTACGACCTGATCTCCGGACGCTACTACGCCGGCGGCCTGGCCAACGAAGAGACCGAACCGATGCGCGTGGGCTTCGCCGCCAAGACCGACGACTACACCCCGTCGGACCTGCGGCGCTGGGCCAAGTAACCCTTTACCTGACCATCGCACACCCAGGGTGGGAGCGAGCCTGCTCGCGAAGAGGGCTTGCCAGTCGACTTGTATGTCGCCTGAAACGCCGCTTTCGCGAGCAGGCTCGCTCCCACAGGAGACGGTGGTGTGCTCTGTATCTGCCAAGGAGATCTACCGTGCGCTACTGGATATCCGCTCTTGCCCTGGGCGCAAGCCTGGGTACCGTTCACGCTGCAACCCTCGATCAACCCCAGGCGAAGGCACTGGCCCGGGAGGCCTACGTGTTCGCCTACGCCACCGTCGAGCACGACAAAGTGCTCAGCGCCATCGCCGCCAGGCTGCCGTTCAACCGGCTCTACAGCGAACCGCGCTTGCTCGGCCCGCAGGACAACAAAGTGGTGTCGCCGAACAACGACACCTTCTATTCCCGAGCCTTGCTTGATTTGCGCAGCGAACCGATGGTGCTGGACGTGCCGGCCGTGCAGGGGCGCTACTACAGCTTTCAACTGGTCGACATGCGCACCGACAACCTCGACTACATCGGCACCCGCGCCACGGGTGACAAAGCGGGGCGCTACCTGATCGCCGGGCCGGACTGGAAGGGTGACGTGCCATCGGGTTTCAGCGGCGTGATTCGCTCGCCGAGCCGCCTGGTGTTCCTGTTGGGGCGCACCGAGGTCAAGGGCGAAGCGGATCAGAAAGACGCCGCTCAAGTGCTCAAGGGCTACGCCTTGCAACCACTGTCCACCCTGAGCGGCGGCGCGGCGCCTGAACCCTTGCCAGCGCTGCAGCTTCCAGCGTATGCGGACACCAAACAGGGGCCGGCGCAGGCGCTGTTCAGCACCTTCAACGCCTTGGCGCCGCTGCACCAGTGGAGCGCCAGCGAGCAGGAAAAGCTGGCTCGTTTCGCCGCCATCGGTGTGAAGCCGGGCGCCACCTTCCAGGCGCCGGCGGATTTGCACGAAGCCGTCGCCCAAGGCGCCGAAGCCGGTCGCGAGCAAGTGCGCGCCGCGTCCAGCCAGCTGTCGGTGGAACAGCAGGGCTGGTTGCCGTCGCCGTCCAACGTCGGCAAGTTCGGCGACGACGACCTGACCCGTGCCGCGGTCGCCTGGCGCTACATTTACGCCAACGATGCGCTGGAAGCGCTGTACCCGATGGCGCTGCACGATGCCCAGGGGCAGATGCTCAGCGGCCAGCACGCCTATCGCCTGCATTTCCCCGCCGGGCAATTGCCACCGGTGAATGCGTTCTGGTCACTGACCTTGTACGACGGCAAAACCCAACTGCTCGCCGCCAACCCGATCCAGCGTTATGCCCTGGGCGACCGCAGCCCTGGTCTACAATACGATGCCGACGGCGGCTTGACCCTGAGCCTGCAAGCCGATGCGCCCAAGGATGCGCCGCAGGGCAACTGGCTGCCGACGCCGCAAGGTCCGTTCAACCTGCTGTTGCGCCTGTACCTGCCCAAGGGCGGGGCATTGGACGGGAGTTATCAGTTGCCGACGATTGCGAGGATCGAACCGTGAACCTGATTTTCAGTCGCCGCCGGGTGCTGGGCAGCATGGGAGTATTGGGAGGCAGCCTGATGTTTCCACGCTGGTTGCTGGCCGCTGATTCCGATGACCTTCGCCAGATTGCCAAAGAGGCGTGGATTTACGCGTACCCCATGCTCATGCATTACCAGACCATGGAAAAGCAGGCGCTCAACGCGTCTGCGCCGGAATACGTCGGCGGCTTCAACCGGTTCCGTCACTACGGTGAGCTGTTCACCCCGAGCAATCGCGACATCGTCACGCCGAACAACGACACGCCGTACTCTTGGGCCTGGCTCGACATGCGCAGCGAGCCGCAAGTGTTGAGTGTGCCGGCCGTGCCTGACGACCGCTATTACGTGCTGCAACTGGTCGACCAGTACACCCACAACTTTGCCTATGTCGGCGTGCTCAGCACCGGGCGCGAGGCGGGAAACTACCTGATCGCCGGACCCGACTGGCAAGGACAGATACCGGACGGCGTCACGGCCGTGCTGCGCAGCGAAACCGAAATCGTCATGGTGCTTGGCCGAACGGGCCTGAAAAACGCCGAGGACCTGCCGGCGGTGCGTGCCTTGCAGCAGCAATACGAGTTGCGTTCGTTGCATGACTACATCGGCAGTGCACCGCCCGTGGCTGCGCCAGCCATTGACTGGCAACCCTGGGACAGCAAGACCGGGTTGGGGCTGGAGTTTATCCCGGCGTTGAATCAGATCCTCAGCCTGTGTCCGACGCAACCGTCCGAGCAAGCCCTGCGCGCACGCTTTGCGCGGATCGGCATCGTGCCCGGCCAGGGCTTCGACCCGGCGACGTTGCCGCCAGCCACACGCAAGGCACTGCTCGCCGGGATTCAGGACGCCCAGGCGCAACTGCAAACGGCGGTCAGCCAGGTCCGCACCACCCTCGGTCTGTTCGGCACTCGCGAAGCGCTGGACGGCAATTACCTCAACCGCGCTGTCGCGGCGAATGTCGGCATCTACGGTAACAGTGTGGAGGAGGCCTTCTACACCGGCACTCGTGTGGATAATCAGGGGCAACCCTTGCAGGGCGGGCGAAGCTATCGTTTGCGTTTTGCACCGGGTCAATTGCCGCCTGCCAGCGAGTTCTGGTCGCTGACCTTGTATGACTTGCCGGACCGGCAACTGGTGGCCAACCCGATCAATCGTTATTGCCTGAGCAGCCGGGATCCTATGCAGATGGACGCGGACGGTGGGCTGACGTTGATCCTGCAGAACGCCACGCCGGCCGAGCAGAGCAACTGGTTGCCGACGCCGGCGAGTGGGGCGTTCACTCTGGTCTTGCGCCTGTATGGGCCCGGGCAGCAGGTGGTCAATCAGCGCTGGCGAATGCCGGGGGTTGAAGTGGTATCTGCCTGAGCTGCGCGCCTGCATTGGATTTGTGTCGTTCAAACCTGTAGTGGACAACCTGGATCCCTGTGGGAGCGGGCTTGCTCGCGAAGGCGGAGTGTCAGGCGACCTGTCTTTTGTTGGCTGTGTACATATCCGTTTCTTCGGTAACGGCGGCTGGCGGTTTCGCCCTTACGGCGACTCCCTTTTTTACAAGCGCCTAAAAAAGGAAGCAAAAAACGCTCGC
>NZ_AKJO01000162.1:0-19417 GCF_000282295.1 Pseudomonas sp. GM33 | reverse complement strand
TGTAGGAGCCAGCCTGCTGGCGATGGACTCCAGGGCACCGCGTTTAACCAGCTCACACGCTTTATCGTTAACGACCATCGCTGGCAAGCCAGCTCCAAGGGACCGCGTCCGAGTCCAAACCTGTGAAAGCCGCAAAAAAAACGGCGACTGCTGGTACAGTCGCCGCGAAAGACCGGTGTTTGTGACACCGGTCGAGAGCCCCACGGCATGAGGAGTCAACGCCGTATGGCCCTGCCATAAAACCTGTGCGTGATGAGGCGTTCAGAGCCCCCAGCGCAGCAACAACAACACCAGCACGACCAGGAACACCGTCTCCCCCACCATCAGCAGGATCGGCTTGATCCCGACCGCCGCCAGCTCGCGCAAGCGGGTCTTCATGCCCAGGGCACTGATGGAAATCACGAGGCACCAGCGCGACAGTTCGTTGACCGTGCCTTGCACCGCCGGCGCTATCCATCCAGTGCTGTTGATGCAGGCCAGGATCAGAAAGCCGACGGCGAACCACGGCAACAGCGGCGGGCGCTTGCCGGTCGGGTCGGCGCCTTGCATGCGGGTGATCATCGCCGCGGTGACGATCACCGGCAGCAGCATGGCAACGCGCATCAGCTTGACCACCGTGGCCGTGTCGCCGGTCTCGGTCGACATGCTGTAGCCGGCACCGACCACCTGAGCCACGTCGTGGATCGTGGCACCGAGGAAAACGCCCGCCACCTGTGGCGACAACTGCAGCCAGTTGGCGATCATCGGGTAGACGATCATCGCCAGGGTCGACAGCGCCGAGACGCCGATCACAGTGAACAGTGTGGCGCGCTCTTTCTGCGGATGGTTCGGCAGCGCCGCTGCCAGTGCCAGGGCCGCCGAAGCGCCGCAGATGGCGGTCGCGCCGCCGGTGAGCATGCCGAACAGGCGCTGGAAACCCAGGGCCTTGGCGGCAATCACAGACACGCTGATGGTCACCACCACCAGGATCACCACCAGCGCAATCGGCTTCCAGCCCAGCGCGGCCATTTGCTCCAGGGTGATGCGCATGCCCAGCAGCGCCACGCCAATGCGCAGCACCGTGCGGGCGGTGAACTCGATACCGGCCTTGCACGGACCGTCATCGGCAAGAAAATTCAGGGCCATGCCCAGCAGCAAGGCGAACAGCATGACCGGCGCACCGTAGTGCTCGGACAGGAACGACGCGGCGGCCGCCACGATCAGGCTGACGATAAACCCCGGTGCCAGTTCGCGCGTGCGACTGTGGATGCGGGTGAGAGCAATGGCGCTCATGGCGCGGCCTCCTCGGAAACGATGACGATAAACGCCTGGTCGTCGATGATCTCGACCGGGTAGTTGGTGACTTTGACTTGCCTGGAGTTGAGCAAATAACCGCTGTGCAAATCGAAGCGCAGGCCATGGGCGCAGCATTGAATCACCCTGCCCTCAAGGCGCCCGCCACACAGCGAAGCGCCCTGGTGCGGACAGCTGTCGTCGATGGCAAACAGCTGCCCGTCGACGTTGAACAACGCCAGGCTTTTGTCCTCGAATTCGAACAGCGCCCGGCCACCGGCCTGAGGGTGTTTGCCGGCCGGCACGGGAATGCGTCGGGTCATGCTGGCTGCCGCTCGCGATCACTTTCCTTGAGGGCCTCGTTCATGGCCCCGAGCAGCGCCTGAGCAGGTTGTGCACCGATCACCGTCATGCGGTTGTCGAACTTGAAGCTCGGCACGCCACTGGTCGCGCCGGGAGATCCTTCGAACGGCGTGGCATCGCCCTTCAGGCAATCGAGTAGCCCTTCCGGAGCAACGCCGCAGGAGCGGGCAATGGCCAGCAAGGTCTCGCGGCAACCGAGGTTTTCACGTCTCTGGAAATAAGCGGCGAACAGTCGTTCGAGCAGCATTTCACGCTGACTGGCATTACCCAGTTCGCCGACACGCTCGAACAAACGATGGGCGTCTGCGGTATTGGGCATCGTCTCGATGCGGCTGAGGTCGATGGCCAGGCCAACCGCACTGGCCGCCTGCTGGACCTGCTTCTGGCGCATGGTCATGGCGTCGGCATTGCCCAGGCGCTTGCGGTAGAAATCGGCGAAGGGTTCACCCTCTACCGGAATCTGAGGCAACAATTGCACGCCATGCCACACCGTGGTGATCTGCACATCCGGGTGGCGACTGCGAAACTGCACCTGCGCATGCTCCAGTTGGCGTTTGCCGATCAGGCACCAGGGGCAGATAAAATCGAAAAACACATCAATACGTAAACGACGACTCACAACTTCACCTCTAAACCCGCTTCACCGACAGGGTCAGGCACGCTCTGACCCTGAAGCCGGGCAATATCTCTGTGGTAATGACACTTGGCATAAAAGAACACCGCCGCCGCCGCGAGGCTGACCAGTGGCACCAGTTGAAACGCGGCATGCAGACCGATGAGGTCGGACACCCGGCCGGTGATGAACGGTCCCGGTGCCAGCCCCAGCATGTTGTTGGCCAGGGTCAGCGTGGCGAACGCCGTACCGTGCACCGAGTAATGGGTCAGGTTGGCAACCATCGCACCGGCGGGGCCGGTGGTGCCCGTGGCAATCGCCATGCCCAGGCAGATCAGCAGCAGTTGCACTGGCCCTGCCTGCAAGGCAAACGCCGCCGACAACAGCAGGCAACTGCCCAGGCAGAAGCCGATGGCCAGGCTGACCTTGCGCTCCGGCGAGTTGCGACACAGGCGATCGCTGAGCATGCCGCACAGGATCATGCCCGCACCGCTGCACAACACGATGATCGCCGCCATGCCGCCGGCCTTGTCGGTGGGCATGTCGTAGTAGCGGTTGAGGTAGCTGGGAATCCACACCATCACCGTACCGCCAACGAACAACTGCAAGCCGCTGGCGATATAGGTCGACACCACCGAACGGCTGGACCACAGCGTGCGCAGCGGACGCTTGACCGCCGCAGCCGTCTTGTTCGCAATCTGCGCGGCACGTTGTGGCGCAATGCGCGCTTCCTTGACGATGAGCGGATAAAGCAAAGCCAGCACCAGGCCAAACAACGACATGCCGGCGAACGACCAGCGCCAGCCCAGCTTGGCGGCAATCGCACCACCCAACGCCATGCCCAACACCGAACCGAACATCCCGCCCGCCATGAAGGCACTGGCCAGGGTGGCCCGCATGTGTTTGGGGAACACCGAAATCACCACCGCAATGCCCACGCTGCCGTAGGCGGCTTCGCCGACACCGACCATGAACCGCGCGATGAACATCTGCTGGTAGTCCTGCGCCAACGCGCAACCCAGGGTCGCCACGCTCCACAGGAACGCCATCAGCGCCAGGCTCTTGACCCGGCCGAAGCGGTCGGCCATCAACGACAGGGGAAACGTCAGCAGGCCGACCATCAGGGCAACGATACCGCTGAGCAGGCCCAGCTGTCCGTCGCTCAACGCCCACTCTGTCTTGAGCAGGGGGAAGACCGCGTTCAGTACCTGACGCGACATGTAATCGGAAATCAACAGGCCGAACGTCAAGGCAAAGACGATCCAGGCATATTGGCGCGCAACGCCGACTCCGCTGGAGTCGTCATCGTCAGCGGCTATTGGGTGAAAGGCCATGCAGCCTCCTCAAGAGCTTTGTTTTATTTTTGTTATCAAGCGTGTAACGGTCAGGCGGACGAGAGGTCACGGCCTCTCGTCCCGACCCTCGGTCAACCGCGTTGCGGTACACCTTTTTGCCCAGCCTTGCGGTTGGGGGCCATGCCGTTGGCCAACAGGGTTTCTTCGATGGTTTCGTACTGCACGCCGATGCGGTAGATCTCGCGGGCTTCTTTGCCGGTGGCGATTTCGCGGCCCAGTTCGTGGGCGATGCGCACGGTCTGCTGGATCTGCGCCACCGAGCCGAAACGATCGCCCTTGTGATCAATGATAGTGTCTTCATTGCCCACGCGCGGGTGCATGCCCATGGCCATCGACATGGTGTTGAACGGCATGACGTTCTTGAGCAGCGATTCGGAGGTCAGGGTGCAACCGTCCGGCGCGCGGTGGATGAAGTTGAAGAAGTTGAACGGGTTCGGGCCGTCGAAGCCGCCACCGATGCCGATCCAGGTCAGGTTCAGCGGGCCCTTGTAGATGCCTCTGCGCACCAGGCGCTCGAGGGTTTCCATCGCGTGCATGCCGGTCAACTGGAAGTGCGGCTGGATGCCGTTGTCCATCAGGCGCTTGAGGTGCTCGGCAACCCAGGCCGGACCTGCCGGTACGGTCATTTCGCTGTAGGCAGCCTGAGTCAACGGATTGGCCAGGGAAGTGCCTTCCAGGTATTCCGGATACAGCAGCTCCATGATGTTCATCTGGGTGGTGTTGATCGCCACGGTGACCTGATCCGGCTTGGGGGTCAGCTCGGCCAGCATGTGGCGGGTGTCGTCGGACAGCCACTTGGCCGCTTCACCGTCGCTTTCCGGGGCGAAGGAAATCGAACCGCCGACCTGGATGATCATGTCCGGCACGGCTTCACGTACACCGGCGATCAGCTCGTTGAATTTCGACAGGCGCTTGGAGCCCTTGCCGTCCAGTTCACGCACGTGCAAGTGCAGCACCGTGGCGCCGGCTTCATAGCATTCGACCGCTTTCTGGACTTGCTCGTCCATGGTCAGCGGGATGTCTTCCGGGAAGTCTTCCGGCATCCACTCCGGGCCATACGGGGCCACGGTGATGACTACCTTTTCCATGTTTTCCGGGTGCAGCGAATCGTCGAAGAATTGCATGGTCTACTCCAGTTCTTATGCCAGTTCTTATGATTGTCCCGCCCACCCGGGGTCGTGCCGGGTAAGCGTGCTTACGAGTGCGAATGCAGGTGGCGTTCGATCAGAACGTCTTGTCGCCGATGATCCCGGCACGTTCCATCTTGCGATGGCAGGGCGGGTAATCCATGACGGCGTAATGCTGGGTACTGCGGTTGTCCCAGATGGCAATGCTGTTCGGCTTCCAGCGCCAGCGCACCTGATACTCGGGGATGTACGCCTGACTGATCAGGTAGCGCAGCAACTCGCCGGCGCCGGGGTTGGCGTCCTGGCCGAAGCGCACCCGCTCAGGGGTGTGGTAGTTGCTGAAGTGGGTGGTGAACGCGTTGACGAACAGCACCTTCTCGCCGGTTTCCGGATGGGTGCGCACCACCGGGTGTTCGGCGTCCGGGTACATCGCCTTGAGCGCCAGGCGTTTTTCAATCGGCATCGCCGCACCGAAGCTCGCTTCGATGCTATGGCGGGCACGCAGGTCGGCGATCTTGACCTTTACGTCTTCCGGCAAGTTCGCATAGGCCTGGACCATGTTGGTCCACATGGTGTCGCCGCCCACTGGCGGGCATTCCACGCAACGCAGCACACAGCCCATCGGCGGCGCTTCGCGCCAGGTGGCGTCGGTGTGCCAGGCGTTTTCGTAGCGGTCCATCGGCTGGTCAGGATTCTTGTAGATCCGCACCAGTCCCGGATGATCCGGATCACTGCCGGCCACCGGATGATCTTCCAGCTCGCCGAAGCGTCGGGCGAAGGCCACGTGCTCGGCGCGGGTGATGTCCTGATCGCGCAGGAACACCACGCGGTGCTTGAGCAACTGGGCACGAATCTCGGCAAACAGACCGTCGTCATGCACCGCGTCGGCCAGGTTGACGCCGATCAGTTCGGCGCCAATGCTGCAGGTCAATTGTTCGACTTTCATGGCTGGCCGCTCCTTAAACGACGAAAATCGAAGAGCCGGTCGTCTTGCGCGATTCAAGGTCGCGATGGGCCTGCACCGCGTCCTGCAGGGCGTAGTGCTGGTTGATCTCGATCTTGATCCGGCCGCTGCCGACGTGGTCGAACAACTCGCCAGCCAGGGCGGCTTTTTCGGCCGGGTCGCTGATGTAGTTGGCCAGGGCAGGACGGGTCAGGTACAGCGAACCTTTCATTGCCAGCATCACTGGGTCGAATGCCGGGATCGGTCCGGATGCGGTACCCACGCAGACCATCAGGCCACGGGGTTTCAACGAATCCAGCGACCCCATGAAGGTGTTCTTGCCAACACTGTCGAACACCACGTTGACGCCCACGCCGTCGGTCAGTTCGCGAACGCGAGCGGCGACGTCTTCATGGCTGTAATTGATCGTATGGTCACAACCGTGAGCCCGGGCGATTTCCGCCTTTTGCTCGGTCGAAACCGTGCCGATCACGTTCAGGCCCAGCAACTTGGCCCACTGCGAAACGATCAGGCCGACACCACCGGCAGCGGCGTGCAGCAGGATGCTGTCGCCGGCCTTGAAGTCGTAGATGCGGCGCATCAGGTACGAAGACGTCAGGCCGCGCATGGTCATCGCAGCAGCGGTTTCGAAGCTGATGGTTTCCGGCAACTTGATCAGCGGCGCGGCCGGGATCAGGCGCTCGGTGCTGTAGGCGCCGAGGGTATTGAGAAAACCGGTGTACGTGACGCGGTCACCGACTTCGACGTTGGTGACCCCTTCACCAACGGCCTGGACCACGCCGGAAGCCTCGACGCCCATGCCATTAGGCAGGGGAATCGGATAGGTACCGTTACGGAAATAGGTGTCGGCGTAGTTCAAGCCAACCGCCACATGACGGAGACGAACCTGGCCTGGACCGGGTTCGCCGACTTCGACGTCCTCGTAACGTAGAACTTCGGGACCACCGGTTTCATAAAAGCGTACGGCTTTGGCCATTTTTCTTATTCTCCAATCTGCAATATGGGCGTGTTGCATCGAATTGCGCTGATTGGACTGTAGGACGAGGCCTGTTGTGACGCTTCTCATCAGGCGACAATGGCTTTTCATTTCATGACAGGCGGGGCCGCTCCCTCCTTGCCGTCGCTCGGCTGGTCAATGGTTTTTTCGCCAGCGGCCGGTGCTTGCGGGCTGCCGAATCCGGCCTTGGCGTTTTCGGCCTTGCTCTTGTGGATATCGCAACCCTCCAATTCGCTGACCTGGGTGCAACCGGACTGCTCAAGCTGTTTGCGGTACTTGTCGTTGATGGCATGGGCCGGGGATTGGGCAATGAGCAAAATGGCCAATGCCGGCAGGATGATTTTGTACATGCGTTCCTCTCTCCCGTTGAAAAATGCCGACACATGGCGCGGCAGACTCACTCTAGCCTGCCCCGTCGTCACCTGCGCTATCATCGCCCGCCTTGATGCCCCAGGAGCCTTGACCCCGGATGTCCGAAACGCTGCCACTGCCCGATGATCACCCGGCCCTGCCGCCGGTCTTGGCGGGCCCGCTGCTGCGGCGCCTTGAGCCCACGCGGCTGGTGCTGTGGCTGGTGGGTTCCCGGGCGCTGGCGCTGACCCTGCGCCTGCAGGGCGTCGGTGACATCCGCCTCGATAGCGGGCAATGCACGGTGATTGCCGTAGGGGTTCATGCCTTTGTGCACTTGATCGACGTGCCACTCGATGGCGCCTTGCCCTGCGACGAGTCGATCGACTACGACCTGCTGATCGACGGTGCAGAACACGGCATCGCCGACTGGGCGCCGCACCTGCTGTACGGCGATGCCCGTTGCCCGAACTTCGTCCTGCGCGCACGGGTCGATCAATTGCTGCACGGCTCTTGCCGCAAACCTCACCACCCGGCGGCAGACGGCTTGCTTTGCGTCGACCGATTGCTGGCACAGGAACATACAGCCAAGGACCGCCCGGCACTGCTGATGATGACCGGCGATCAGGTCTACGCCGACGATGTCGCGGGGCCGATGCTGCGGGCGATTCACGCCTTGATCGAGCGCCTGGGCCTGTTCGGCGAACACCTCGAGGGCGCCGTGGTCAGCGACAGCGCCAGGCTCTACGAGCATCCGGCCAGTTACTACCACCGTGCGGATCTGTTGCCGGCGCTGCAAAGCAATGAAACCCTGCGCGAGCGTTTCTTCGGTGGCGCACGCAAGCCGATCTTCACCAGCAGCAGTGCCGACAATCACCTGGTGACCTTCGCCGAAGTCATGACCATGTACTTGCTGGTCTGGTCCCCAGTGCCCTGGACCCTGATCGCACCCCAGGCACCGACGCTGACGCCGCAAAGACTTGAACGCTACGCCCTTGAACAGACGCGCATCGATGCCTTCACGGCCGGCCTTGGCAACGTCGCGCGGGCACTGGCGCATCTGCCGACGCTGATGATGTTCGACGACCACGACATCACCGATGACTGGAACCTGTCCGCGCAATGGGAGGAAACGGCCTACGGCCATCCGTTCTCCCGGCGCATCATCGGCAACGCGCTGCTGGCGTACATGCTGTGCCAGGGCTGGGGCAACAACCCGGATGCCTTCGCTGCCCTGCTGCACAAGGCCAGTGCGTTGAGCGCCAGCACACGGGAGCGCCACCTCGACAGCAGGGTTCAGGACGACCTGATCGATGATCTGCTGAAATTCCAGCACTGGCATTACGTGCTGCCGACCACCCCGGCCATGGTCGTGATCGACACCCGCACCCGGCGCTGGCGCAGCGAAATGAACCTCAAGCAGCCTTCCGGCCTGCTCGACTGGGAAGCCCTGAGCGAACTGCAACAGGAACTGCTGGACCACCCGAGCGCAATCATCGTTTCACCGGCACCGATCTTCGGCGTCAAACTGATTGAAACCGTGCAGCGGGTCTTCAGCTGGTGCGGTTATCCACTGCTGGTGGACGCGGAAAACTGGATGGCCCACCGCGGCGCGGCCCAAGTGATCCTGAACATATTCCGCCACTCGCGCACGCCGGGTAACTACGTGGTGCTGTCGGGCGATGTGCACTACTCCTTCGTCTACGAAGTGCTGATCCGCCACCGCAAGGCCGGGCCACGCATCTGGCAGATCACCAGCAGCGGCATCAAGAACGAATTCCCGGCTACCCTGCTCGAATGGTTCGACCGCCTCAACCGCTGGCTGTACTCACCCCGCTCGCCGCTGAACTGGCTGACCAAACGTCGACGCATGCGCATCGTGCCGCATGTCCCGGAACACGCCGAAGCCGGAGAGCGGCTGTGGAACTCGGCGGGGATCGGGCAAGTGTTCTTCAATGAAAAGGGTCAGCCGCAGGACATTTTTCAACACAACGCCAATGGCTCGCCAAAGACACGAATGGTTGCGCCGGAGGGTGAGTACTAAAGGTATAACCCCTGTGGGAGCGAGCTTGCTCGCGATGGCGGCGTATCAGTCGACATCGATGTTGGCTTTGAGTCCGTCATCGCGAGCAAGCTCGCTCCCACAGTGATCCTCGTCAGGCACATAGGTAGAGGCAACTCGGCATGAACCTCACCCGCACCCTGATCATCGGCAACTCCGGCTCCGGCAAGAGCTGGCTGGCGCAGCGGCTGGCCGAGCAATTGCGTGAGCCCTGGACCGATCTCGACCGGATTCACTGGCTGTCCGACGAACACAGCATCCCCCGCCCCCGCGCCGAAGCATTGGCCATGGCACGGATCGCGGCCGACGAGCAGCGCTGGGTGATCGAAGGAGTTTACGGTTGGATCATCAGCGAAATCCTCCACCGCGCCACGGCCTTGATCTGGCTGAGCATCGGCGACAAGGAATGCGTCGCCAACATTCACCAACGGGAAACACAGGATGACGAACGGTTGGTGGCAATGCTGGAGTGGGCGGGCAGCTACCGCAAGCGTGATGACTCAAGTGGATTTGCTGCGCACCAGCGGTTGTTCGAAGATTTTGATGGCTCGAAGATCCACCTGCATGATCGGGCTGAAATCGCGGACTTCGCTACACAAATAACGCCCCCGTAGGAGCTGCCGAAGGCTGCGATCTTTTGATCTTGATTCTGCTGTCGCAGCTCCGCCACAGATCAAAACAAAAAGATCGCAGCCTTCGGCAGCTCCTACACACGCAGGTGTTTCAATTCTCTTTCACCACACCACTCACCCCCCTGACAATCATCTCCACCTCCCGCCCATCAAGCGTCAGCGGCGGTAGCAGGCGAATGGTTTTCCCCCGCGTGACGTTGATCAGCAAGCCATGATCCCGCGCAGCGATCAGGCTCAGGTCGCGGATCGGTTGCTTGAGCTCGATGCCGATCATCAGCCCCTGACCACGGATCGCCACGACATTCGGGTTGCCCGCCAACTCGGTGCGCAATCTGTCGAGCAGGCGCACGCCCTGGAGCCGTGCGTTTTCCAACAGCCCTTGTTCTTCAACGATATCCAGCACGGTGCACCCGACCCGGCAGGCCAATGGATTACCACCGAAAGTGCTGCCGTGGCTGCCCGGCGTGAACAGGTCGGCCGCTTTGCCACGGGCCAGGCAAGCGCCGATGGGCACGCCGTTGCCCAGGCCTTTGGCCAGGGTCATGACGTCCGGGACGATGCCTTCGTGCTGGAAGGCGAACCACTGGCCGGTGCGGCCGATGCCGGTCTGGATTTCATCGAGCATCAACAGCCACGAGCGCCGGTTGCACAGTTCGCGCACGGCCTTGAGATAACCCGGTGGCGCCAGTTGCACGCCGCTTTCGCCCTGGATCGGTTCCATCAGCACTGCCACGATCCGCGAGCCGTAAGCCTGTTGCACCTTGTCCAGCGCATCGAGGTCGCCGAACGGCACTTTGACGAAATCCCCCGGCAGCTGGTGGAACCCAAGACGCACCGCCGGGCCGTCGCTGGCCGACAAGGTGCCGAGGGTGCGGCCATGGAACGCGTTCTCCATGACCACCACCAGCGGCTGTTCGATACCTTTGTGCCAGCCATGCAGCCGCGCGATTTTCAGTGCGGTTTCGTTGGCTTCGGCCCCGGAATTGTTGAAAAACGCCCGGTCCATGCCCGCCAGCCGCGTCAGTTTCTGCGCCAGCCGTTGTTGCCAGTCGATGCTGTAGAGGTTCGACGTGTGCAGCAGCAACCCGGCCTGCTCGGTGATGGCGGCGACAATTTTCGGGTGGGAGTGGCCGACGTTGGTCACCGCCACACCGGCGACCGCATCCAGGTATTCGCGCCCGGCCTGATCCCACAGGCGAGTGCCCAGGCCCTTGTTGAAACTCAAGGCCAAGGGTTGGTAAGTGCTCATCAGGCAGGCGGCGGTCATGACGTCAAGCTCCAGCAAGGGTCGGTGTTTTTGCAGTATGGTTAGCCACCTGAGCTGGATAAACGCTGTAAAACTTCAATCATTTAAAAGCTGGACTTGATAATGGATCTGTTCCAGGCAATGAGCGTCTACGTCAAAGTGG
The DNA here is from genome assembly GCF_000282295.1 of Pseudomonas sp. GM33. Classification (NCBI taxonomy): domain Bacteria; kingdom Pseudomonadati; phylum Pseudomonadota; class Gammaproteobacteria; order Pseudomonadales; family Pseudomonadaceae; genus Pseudomonas; species Pseudomonas sp. GM33. The sequence goes on along the minus strand of NZ_AKJO01000162.1, from coordinate 8,275 downwards.
TGGAGACCGGCAGCATGACCGCCGCCGCTTTGCAGTGCGATATGTCCACGACCATGGTCGGCAACCACCTCAAGGCCCTGGAGCAGCGGCTGGGTGTGCGCCTGCTCAACCGCACGACGCGGCGTCAGCGGCTGACCGAGTTCGGCGTCGCGTATTACCAGCGTTGCCTGGAAGTGCTGGGGCTGGTGGCCGATTCCGAGCGTCTGGCCGAGCAGGCCCTCGACGAACCGAGCGGGACGCTGCGCATCACCGCCCCCCTGACCTTCGGCACCGAACGCCTGGCGCCGGCATTGAGTGAGTTCAGCCGACAAAACCCGCGGGTGAAACTCGACGTGGTACTGACCAACCGGCGCCCGGATCTGCTGGAAAACGGTCTGGATGTAGCGTTTCGCCTGGGTGCGCTGGAGCCCTCCAACCTGATCGCCCGCCCGCTGATCGACTACACCCTGACCATGTGCGCGTCACCGGACTATCTGGCCCGTCGCGGCACACCGCAAACGCCTGAAGACCTGCGACACCACGACTGCCTGTCCTTTGCCTATCCGGCCGGGGATGACTGGCAATCGGTGCAAAAGGAATGGCGCCTGGCCGGTCCCGAGGGCGAAGTCAGCGTGGGGGTCAGTGGGCCGATGCTGATCAACAGTTCGGCCGGTTTGCATCAGGCGGCGCGGACCGGCATGGGCATCGTGATGATGCCCGACGCCCTGGTCGAGCAGGACCTCAAGGATGGAAAGCTGTTGGCCTTGATGCCCGATTACTGCCCGCCCAGCCGGCCGATGCACCTGGTCTATGCCCAGGATCGCCACCGTTTGCCAAAACTGCGCCGCTTCGTCGAATTCGCCGTACAGATGTGGGGCAAGCACTAGTCGGCCGAACAGGCCATGCACTAATCTGCTGACAGGCGAGTCACTGGCAAGGAGAGCTCAGATGGGCGAAGCATCGAATATCGAACCGTTGAAGTTCAATGTCGAGGACATGAGCGACGGCATGCTGCACACCATTCTCGAGCTGGTCAGCGACGGCATTTGGGACTGGAACGCCAACACCGGTTTCGTCTACCGCACGGCGCGCTGGTACGAGATGCTCGGCTATACGCCTCATACTCTGGACAACAACGTGCTGACTTGGGAAAACGTCATCCATCCCGATGACTACCCACGCGTCATGGCCCTGTTTGACGACTACCTGAGCCAGCGTGCCTGCGGTTATCAGGCCGAATATCGCTGCCGCATGCAGGACGGCAGCTACCTGTGGATAGAAGACCGCGGCCACATCCTGGCGCGCAATGCCGATGGTTCGGTAGCGCGGATGATTGGCGCGCACCGCAGCATTGAAGACAAGCGCCGACTGTTCGAGGCGCTCGAACGACGCAATCACTCCCTGGAGGCGTTGATCGAAGAACGCACTCAAGAGTTGTCGCGGGTCAATCATCAATTGCAGCTGCAGCTCGAAGAAAACCGCAAGCTGGCGCAAACCGATGCGCTGACCGCCGTTGCCAATCGCTATCGACTCGAACAGGTCCTGCCCCAGGCCTGCGACCGCGCCCAGCGCTTTCGCGAACCCCTGTCCTTGATCGCCATGGACATCGACGACTTCAAGACCATCAACGATCACTACGGCCATGCCTTGGGCGATGCCGCGCTGGTGCATGTGGCCGAGAACATCAAACGCTTCGTGCGCGAGGGCGACCTGCTGGCCCGTTGGGGCGGCGACGAATTCATCATGACGCTGCCCAACACTCCGTTGGCCGAAGCCCGGAGCCTCGCCGAGAAAATCCGCCACGGCCTTGCGGACTTGCTGCCCGTGGGAGACTTTCAGGTGACCATGAGTTTCGGCGTGGTCCAGCGCTTTGACGAAGAACAGCAGACTGGCCTGATGGCACGGGCCGATCAGGCGCTGTACCGCTCGAAAATCGCCGGCAAGAACGTGATCTCGGGATAACCCCTTACCTCCCCGCCTTCACCAGCACCGGTTGCTCCTGATAGCGATCCGGGTACAGCTGCTTGAGCTGCGCCACTTTCGGTAGATCGTTGATGACGATGTAGGGATAGGTCGGATGTTCGGTGAGAAAGTCCTGATGTTCCTCCTCCGCCGGGTAGAAGCCGTTGTAGCTTTCCAGCCGGGTCACGATCGGTTTGTTAAACGACTTGGCGGCATCGAGCTGGGCAATGTAGGCCTGGGCGACTCGTTGCTGTTCGCTGCTCCTGGTAAAGATCGCCGAACGATACTGGGTGCCGGTGTCCGGTCCCTGGCGATTGAGCTCGGTCGGGTTGTGCGCCACCGAGAAGTAGATTTGCAGCAAGGTGCCGTAGCTGACCTGAGCGGGATCGAAGGTGACTTCGACTGACTCCGCATGGCCGGTATTGCCGTCGCTGACGCGTTCGTATTGCGCGGTATTGGCCGCCCCGCCCGCGTAACCGGAGACGGCGTTTTTCACACCTTTGACATGCTGGAACACCCCTTGGACACCCCAGAAGCAGCCGCCGGCGAACACGGCGGTTTCGCTGCGGGCCTGGGTGGTTTCGTCGAGGGCCGGCGGTGGAATGACCACCGCCTCTTCGGCACCACCGAACGAGAAGGCCGAGCATTGGCTGATGATGCCGGCAGCGGCCAGTCCCAACAACGTACGGCGCCAGGTGAACAGGGTTTTCATGAAATGGACTCCTGAAAAAAACAAGGGCAATCAGCCGAAGGTAAAGGCGTAGGCCGATGCGCCCGGATCAAGAAACTCGATGCTGAAGGTCCGGTCTTGCACACCACCGGTCTGGCGCACCAGTTGATACAAACGCTGCTCGGTCACGGTGCCGCTGCCATCGGGCGCCACGTCCATACCGTGGTCGTCACCCGGTGCCTTGCCGTCGATCAGCACCTTGAAGCGCACCGGTTTGCCATCGGCACCGGGACCCAGCACCAGATGCAAGTCACGGGCGTGGAAGCGGTAGACGATGCGGCTGTCCGTTGCGCTGGCGGTGGCTCGCTCGGAGCCGACATGCCACTGACCGCCCAGGCTCCAGTCGTTGAGCGCCAGTTGTGCAGGCGGGTTGTAGGTGGCGACCTTGTCCGGCACCAGCGCGGTTTGCGGCACGAAATGCTCGGCACGCTGGTAGCCGACATAGGTTTCCGGCGACTGCACTTCGCTGCTGTCCGGTGCCATTTGCACGCCATCGGCCTTGGCCTCGATCAGCCCGTCCGACACCTTGCCGCCCGCCTCACGCAGCAGTTGCTGGATGACCCGCTCCGACTCGGCGTACGCGCCTTCGCCGAAGTGGTGATAACGGATGCGGCCCTGGGCGTCGGCAAAGTAATGCGCCGGCCAGTATTCGTTGTTGAAGGCGCGCCAGATCCTGAACTCGTTGTCGATGGCCACCGGGTAGTGGATGCCCAGGTCCTTCATGGCTTTGGTGACGTTGTTGACGTCACGCTCGAAGGCAAACTCCGGCGCATGCACGCCGATCACCACCAGGCCCTGATCGCGATACTTCTCGGCCCAGGCTTTCACATAAGGCAGCGAGCGCAGGCAGTTGATGCAGGAATAGGTCCAGAAATCCACCAGCACCACCTTGCCTTTCAAGGCCTGGGCATCGAGGGGGGGCGAGTTGAGCCATTGCACGGCCCCCTCCAGTGACGGCAGGTCGCCCTCAACCGGCAAAGTGCCCGGGGATTTCTCGGCCACTTGCACCGCGCCCCCGGTAGTCGAGTTCTGCGCCATCATCGCCCCACTGTTACGCGGTAACTTGCCGGACAGTTTCTCCACCAGCGCTTGCTCGATAGCACCGGTCGACGCCGTGGAAAACCGCGCCAGAATCCCCGTATCCAGGCCCAGGGCAATCGCCGCCACACCGGCCAGCATTGCGCCGCCCAAGCCACGACGAACCCATTCGCCTGCGCCAATCGAGCGTTTCATCGCCGTGAAAACTTTGCCGCCCAACAGTAACGCCAGCGCAAGGGAAGTGGCAGCCCCCGCCGCATAAGCCAACAGCAAAAAGGTGGTCTGGATGCTCGCACCTTGCAGTGCCGCACCCGTCAGCAGCAGGCCCAGGATCGGCCCGGCGCAGGGTGCCCACAGCAGGCCGGTGGCCACGCCTATCAGGAACGATGCACCGGGACGCGGCCGTGCATCGGCGCCCGCCGCTTCCGACAAACGACTGCCCGCGGCCACCAGCGGTCGGGTCAGGCGCTCAGCCAACTGCGGCAGCAACAGCGTCAGGCCGAACAACGCGACGAACACCAGCGCCAGCCAGCGCCCGTACTGATTGAGCTGCACCACCCAGCCACCGCCCACCGCGGCCAATGTGGCAACCAGTGCGAAGGTCAGCGCCATCCCGACCAGCAGCGGCAATCCGCTTTTGACGAAGGGTTGCCCGGTGCGGGCGAAGACAAACGGCAACACCGGCAGAATGCACGGGCTGACAATCGTCAGCACACCACCGAGATAAGCGAGAACCAGCAGCCACATGGCGATTACCTGCAAAAAGTGAGTGGAAGGGAATCACACCGTCGTCGGCACGAACTTCATCGCCAGGCCGTTCATGCAGTAACGCAGGCCAGTGGGTTTCGGGCCGTCATCGAAGACATGGCCCAGATGCCCGCCACAGCGCCGGCAGTGCACCTCTTCGCGGACCATGCCGAACGCGCGGTCCTGACGGGTGGCCACGGCCTTGTCCAGCGGTGCCCAGAAACTCGGCCAGCCGGTGCGGCTGTCGAACTTGGTAGCCGAGGAAAACAGCGGCAGGCCGCAACCGGCACAGGCGAAAGTACCGTCGCGGTGCTCGTTGTTCAGCGGGCTGCTGTAGGCCCGTTCGGTGCCCTCCTCGCGCAGGATGTCGTACTGTTCGTCGCTGAGGATCGCGCGCCATTCGCTGTCGCTGTGGGTCACTTCGAATGTTTCCGCTGCGCTGGCCGCACTGATCAAGGCCGAGCCTGTGGAAAACTTCGGCAACAGGCCGATCGCCAGGGCTGCAACGCCCAACCCGCCGCCCGCCAGAAGAAATTGCCGTCGTGAAAACATGCTCGCCTCCAAAATTCCAGGGGTGTTTCATGGAACACAGCCTAGGCTTTGGGTGATCGCCAAATCCTCACGGGAAGTTAAACAATTCGTGATAACTCGGGCCCCGAAAAACCCGCACAATGCATAACGCCAACATTGAACACTGCTATTCCTGTGGGAGCGGGCTTGCTCGCGAAGGCGGAGTGTCAGTCGATGGTGATACTGGCTGACCTGACGCTTTCGCGAGCAAGCCCGCTCCCACAGTTTTTTTGAACATAAGCCGAATGGCATGCGCTCATTGCACCGAAGGATTGACCTGGATGGAACAGACCAAACGCGTCCTCGTGGTCGAGGACGACCAGCACATCGCCGACCTGATCTGCCTGCATCTTCGCGATGAGCAGTTCGAGGTGGTGCACAGCGCCGATGGCGATGAAGGCATGCGCCTGCTGCAACAGTGCAACTGGGACGCACTGGTCCTCGACCTGATGCTGCCCGGTGTCGACGGCCTGGAAATCTGCCGCCGCGCCCGGGCCATGGCCCGCTACACGCCGATCATCATCACCAGTGCGCGCTCCAGCGAAGTGCACCGGATTCTCGGCCTGGAGCTGGGCGCCGACGACTATCTGGCCAAGCCCTTTTCCATGCTCGAGCTGGTGGCCCGGGTCAAGGCGCTGCTGCGCCGGGTCGATGCCATGGCACGTAACCTTAAGATGGACGCCGGCAGCCTGCTCACCGATGGCCTGGCGATCGACCCGATCACCCGCGAGGTGTCCCTCGACGGACGACGCCTGGACCTCACACCCCGGGAATTCGACTTGCTGTACTTCTTCGCCCGCCAGCCCGGCAAGGTGTTTTCGCGCATGGACCTGCTCAACGCCGTGTGGGGCTACAGCCACGAAGGCTACGAGCACACGGTCAACACCCACATCAACCGCCTGCGCGCCAAGATCGAGGCCGACCCTGCGCAACCTGTACGCATCCTCACGGTCTGGGGCCGCGGCTACAAATTCGCCACCGGGGAGGAGCCGCAGCCATGAGGCTGACCCTGACGCAACGCCTGTCCCTGGTGTTCGCCGTGCTGCTGCTGGTGTGCTGCGGCACGTCGGCGTGGATGCAGGTGCGCTCCAACCAGATGCATGAACAGGAAGTGGTGCAAGGCTTGTCCCGCGACCTGGCGCAGCACATCGCCAGCGACACGGTGCTGATGGACACCCAGGGCCTGATGCCCAATGCCGTGCGCGATTTGTTCAGCAAGCTGATGCAGGTCAACCCCAGTGTCGAGGTGTACCTGCTCGACACCGAGGGCAAGATTGTCGGCAGTGCCGCGCCCGAGGGCCGGATCCGTCGGGAGCGGGTCGACCTCGCGCCGATCCAGCGCCTGCTGCGGGGTGATCCGCTGCCGATTCTCGGCGACGACCCGCGCAGCGTCGACGCGCGCAAGGTGTTCAGCGCAGCGCCGCTGAAGGTGGACGGCAAGCCGGTGGGTTATCTCTACGTGGTGCTGCTCGGTGAGGATCACGACCGCCTGGCCGAACGCGGTGCAACCAGCGCGGCGCTCAACACAGCGCTGCTGTCCATCGGCCTGGTGGCATTGCTGTGCCTGATTGCCGGCCTCACTGCGTTTGCCCTGATCACCCGGCCGTTGCGCCGCTTGACCGAAACCGTGAGCCAGTTCGACATTGATGGCGTACCGGTCACGCCGGCCCTGCCCGTCGCGGTGGAAAAAGCTGCCAGCCACGATGAAATCGCCGTGCTCGACGCCGCGTTCCGTCAGATGCAGGCCCGCCTGGGCGAGCAATGGCGTTCGTTGACCCGCCAGGACCAGGAGCGCCGCGAACTGGTGGCGAACATCTCCCACGACTTGCGCACGCCGCTGGCCTCGCTGCACGGCTATCTGGAAACCCTGTCGCTCAAGGACGCCACGCTGTCCCCTGCCGACCGCCGTCGCTACCTCGGCATCGCGCTGGACCAGAGCCGCAAGGTCGGTGGTCTGGCGCAGTCGCTGCTGGAACTGGTGCGGCTGGAGCACGGCTTCGTGCAACCGGTGCTGGAGCGTTTTTCCCTGACCGACCTGGCCCAGGACATCTTCCAGAAATTCGAACTCACCGCCGAAGCGCGCCAGGTCGAACTCAAGGCCACGTTCGCGCCAAACGCCTCGGCGGCCTGCGCGGATCTCGGGTTGATCGAACGGGTGCTGACCAACCTGTTCGACAATGCCTTGCGCCATACACCGCCAGGTGGAGACATCGAACTGGGCCTGCGCCCGCAAGGGTCATTCATCGAAGTCACGGTCAGCGACACCGGCCCGGGCATTGCCCCGGAACTGCGCGAAGGTTTGTTCCTGCGCCCGTTCAACATCGGCGGCGCACGGCGTGATGGCGGGCTGGGGCTGCGGATCGTGCATCGCATCCTGCAATTGCACGGGTGCGAGATTCAGTTGATCGATGTGCCGGGGCGGGGGGCGACCTTTCGGTTTTCGTTGCCGATCGATGAAGAGACAGCGTCGGCGCTGGCGGTGCGGTCGATGAACCTCAATACACCGCGGCAGGCCTGACAGACCGCGGCGCCTGCATCGCGAGCAAGCTCGCTCCCACAGAGTTTTCGGGTGTTCACAGATTTTGCGTACACCCACTAACCCTGTGGGAGCGAGCTTGCTCGCGATGAGGCAGGCACAAACAACCCGAGATTCCGATCAGTCGCAATAACCCGGTGCCACCCGATCCAGCATCCGCAACAACGCCGCCCACGCCAGTTGCATGGCATCCGGATCGTTCAACTCACCCTCTTCCAACAGCCGCCCCGGATCATTGAACTGCCGCTCGGTATGCGCGCAGACCTCATGCGACGGCAGAACAACTTCACCGGCCGCTTGCGCGGCCAACTGGATTTCGCAGGCCTTTTCCAGGTAATACATGCGCATGAACGCCTGCCCCACCGTCTCGCCCACCGTCAGCAAGCCATGGTTGCGCAGCATCATCACTGGCCTGTCACCCATGTCCGCCACCAGCCGTTGTTGCTCACTCAAGTCCAGCGCCACGCCTTCGTAATCGTGATAAGCGACGCGGCCATAGAACTCCATGGAAATCTGGTTCACCGGCAATAGCCCGCACTTCAACGCCGCCACCGCGCACCCGGATTTGGTGTGGGTGTGCAGCACGCACTGCGCGTCTTCCCGGGCACCGTGGATGGCGCTGTGGATCACGAAGCCGGCCGGATTCACCGGGTACGGTGATGGCTCTACAGCGTGCCCATCGAGGTCGATCTTCACCAGGTTGGACGCGGTGA
>NZ_AKJO01000161.1:0-13507 GCF_000282295.1 Pseudomonas sp. GM33 | reverse complement strand
GAGCCAGCCTGCTGGCGATGGACTCAAGTACGCCGCGTTTATCCAGTTCACCCGCGTAATCGTTAACGACCATCGCTGGCAAGCCAGCTCCCACAAGCAACGCAACGCCCTGCGGCGGTAACCGCCGCACCGACGCCAGCATCAGATATGGCGGGTTATCCACCCGTGAAGCTGTCGGATCGTCATGCAGTGATCTACTGTCAGTCATGGGCTTGGCGTCAATCTCCAGATGGGCGTTGAACTGCCGGGTTTGCAACCGACCTGTCTCGATGATCAGGGAACCGGACCTATGGCAAAAAATGCAAAAGCGGAATCCGAAAACCAGACGTTCACCGCGCAGCAAGCCGAGGTGCTGGGCGAACCAGCCCCTGTTGGCGATGTGCATCGCAATGGCCTCTGGCGTATATGGATCAGGGGCCGGGCGCGCAAGCTGAGTCACTCGACCCAGTTTGTCATTGCCGCTGCGGTGATCCTGGGGCTGACCATGTTTTTCGTCGGCAATCTGGTGAGCGTGCGCATCGAAAGTGCCGCGGTACATAGCGCAGCAGAAGCAGGCGCTCAGTACATGGATACGTTTCTGGAGCCCTTTGTGCAGGAGTTGAGCCAGGACAACACCCTATCGGCTGCAAGTGTCCAGGCCCTGGACCGCCTCACGGAAAGTCGTTCGCTGAAACAGCACATTGTCTCGATCAAGATCTGGCGAGCGGATGGCACGGTGGTCTACAGCACGAACAAAGACATCACCAACGTTCAATTCCCGCTGGATGAGATCACCGAGGCACTCAAAGGCAAAGTGGTTACCGATCTTCAGGAACTGACCCAGGATGAGAACGTGTTCGAGCGCCAGCTCAACGTCCCGCTCTATGAAATCTACGCCCCCCTGCGGGATTCGCGCTCCGGGAAAATCATCGCGGTGGGCGAATTCTATGAAAAGGCCGACAGCCTCAGGCGCGAGATCAATCGGGTCCGGGAAGAGGTGTGGGGGGGCGTCGGCGCCGCGACACTGGCCATGCTGACCCTGCTTTTCTTCATCGTGCGACGCGGCGACAAGATTATCCAGCAACAGCAGGTGGCACTGCACTTGCGGCTGGTCGAACAAACCCGTTTGCACATCAGCAATGCTGAACTCCAGCACAAGATGGCAACGGCTACCCAGGAGTTTTCCCGAGTCAACGAACTCACCTTGAGGCGCATTGGCGCAGACCTGCACGATGGGCCCGCGCAGCTATTGACCTTGATTCTGATCCGGCTCGACGACCTGGCCGAAAACTGCACGGAGGTCGATCAGGAATCGCTGGAAACCATCCGTGCCGCCGCCACCGACGCATTGCGTGAGGTCCGCGATTTATCACGCGGCCTGGCACTTCCGGAAATCAACGACGTGAGCCTGGTGGAAGAGTTGCAACTGGTGGCGCAACGGCACGAGCAACGCACTGGCACCAAGGTCACATTGACCCTGGGGCAGCTACCGAAGGCCGCGCCATTGCCGCTCAAACTCTGTTTGTACCGGTTTGTGCAAGAAGCCCTCAACAACGCTTACCGGCACGCCAACGGCGAGGGCCAGGTCATCCTGGCGAAGTACATCGATGGGGTATTGAACATCAGCGTCAGGGACAGTGGTCCAGGCATGGCGGCGGACGCGATGCAGCTCGAGAAATCCGGCAGGACCCGATTGGGTCTTGCCGGTTTGCGTTATCGCGTCGAATCCCTGGGCGGGTTGTTCAGCATCGACTCCTGCGACGCGGGTACGTCGGTCAATGCCCAGTTCAAACTCTAGTCAGGCGCCGCTTCGGCATCCATTGGCGCTTTCGCCGCGCCGATATGAAGGTGCCCGATCGCTTCACGCTCCCGGTAATGGCGCAGAGCCGTGACCGCTTCGACTCGATTTCGCGCGTTCAGCTTCTGCATCACGCAGCCCATGTGGTGCTTGACGGTTTTTTCGCTGATCAACAGCTTTTGCGCCACTTCCCTGTTGGTCAGACCCTTGGACACTTCACGAATGACCTCCTCCTCGCGGTGGGTCAGATCGAACTTACGGGTTTCCGCTTCGTGCTTGTTGATGTTGCTCAGCAGTTTGTTGGCAAACTCGGGGGTGATATACGACTCACCCTTGGCAACCGTCCTGATCGCCAGGACCAGTTCCGGCCCGCTGACACCTTTCAACACATACCCGCGCGCGCCGGCCTCCAGTGCCAGGAAGGCATCATCTTCGGACTCCGAAACCGTCAGCATCAGCACCCTCACATCCGACAGCTGTGTGGAAATGAACCGCACCGCGGCGAACACGTCGCCCGGCATATTGACGTCCATCAACATCACGTCCGGACGCTCCTTCTGCGCAATATCCATGGCATCCTGCGCATTGGAACCTTGCTCCACGACCTGAAGATCCGCCCGTTTTCTCAACGTATTGGCCACGCCTTCACGCAACATCGGGTGATCGTCGGCAATGCCGATGCGAATGAATGGACTCATGAGACGCTCCCGCAAGAATAAGCATTCGGATACACATTGATTAATAGCAGGGAACCCGAGAAGCCGCCGGTCATCAGTCGTATGTACCGGGCTCCAGGCGTCCGGATATCAGACTTAGGTCGGATGCAATCAGAACCTGAACGAGCAGAAAGTCTTGCAAAACACTTTACATTTATAGTCCAAGTCTTTGTTTTTAATGTGTTTTAGCCTATAAAAAAATAGAGGCCTTCATGAAATCCGGATCCGTCTTCAATCCGACCAGCAGTCGCCCTGCAATACTTGGGTACAGGCGACCACAGCACCCGGCATAACCAGGCCCGACGTCAAACGCGACAAATTTCCAACGTGGCGCGTAACCCGCCAGTGATGCGGTTCTCCAGTTTGATCTGTCCACCCAGGCGAACCGCAATGGCCTTGACGATGGTCAGCCCCAACCCTGCCCCCTGATCATTTGCGCGACTGTAGAAACGCTCGAAAAGCCGATCACGATCCTGCTCATCGATACCCGGCCCCTCATCTTCGACAGACAGTTCGTAGCCCTTGCTCTTTTCGACCAGTTTTACCGTGATCACTCCGTGCCGGGGGGAGAAGTTCGCCGCGTTGGTGACCAGGTTGTTCAAGGCAATGTCGATGGCCGCAGGGTCGACCCTCACAAGGCCGATGTTGTCGCTGACATCGAAAACCAGTTCAAGGTCCTTGCTCAACAACCAGGGCGTCATTTGGACAAGGCTGTCGCGAACCGTGGCTGCCAGATCGACGGGCACAGGCGGTTGCGCGCCTGCTTTAGGCTCGATACGGGCCATCGTGAGCAATTGATTGACCAGTCGGCTGGTACGGTCCACTCCGGCAATCAAGTGCTCAAGCGACGCACGACGCTCCCCTTCGCTCCCCGCTTCCATCAGGTTCTGCGCATGCACCCTGAGCACGGCCAGGGGGGTGCGCATTTCGTGGGCGGCATCGGCGATAAAACGTCGCTCACGTCCCATGACTTCCTGAATCTGCGCAAGCATACGGTTAAGGGCCGCCTGCATCGGCTCAAGCTCCGTAGGCAGCGGAGTCAATTGCAGGGGTTCGAGTGAACCGGGATGCCTCGCCCGCAGTGTTGCAGCCATGTTGACCAGCGGTTTCAATCCCCAACCGATGGCCAGCCAGAGCATGGCGGCCAGTATCAAGCTCCCCAGAATGTTAGGCCACAAGGTGTGGCGTACGATGCGGTCCACCAGGTCCATTCGCACATCGTCCCGTTCGCCCACCCAGATCCGCAGTTTGTTCTGCTTGTCTTCAAGCAGGAAGGCCCGCCAATGCCGGTTGTTCAGGTCGACGACATCGCTGAAGCCTGGTGTGACCGGGGGTTGGCTGAAGGACGGAGAACTGGCGGTATGTACCAGCACTTCATTCCTGGCATTCCAGACCTGAAACGCAATTTTCGTTTCGTACGGATGCCCGTCGGCCCCGGGCGTCGCCTCGTTCAGGGCCTGGTTGAAAGCCTTGTATAGATCTGCGTGATCCTTGCTCACCATCGGCATACGCATGACGCCTTGCAGCAGGCGAGCGTTCTGGGCCAGTTGGGCATCATAGACTTCGGCGATTTCATGGTTGCTGTCGTGCAGGTTCAGCACGCTGATCACTGTCAGACCTGCGAGCATCAGGCCAATGATCAGGGTCAGGGTGCGACGCCGGATCGAGGTCATCGACGCTCCTCCACCAGATAACCGATACCGCGGACGGTGCGAATCAGGTCGGTGGAGAGTTTCTTGCGCAGGTGATGGATGTGCACTTCCAGCGTGTTGCTTTCGGCCTCCTCGCTCCAGCCGTACAGCAACTGCATCAGATGATCGCGAGTCATTACCCGGCCCGGTGGCGAGAGCAGTTCGTGGAGCAACTGGTATTCCTTGGGTGTCAGGGCCACCGGTTCGCCTTTGTAGCTGACTTGCTGGGTGCCGGGGTTCAGGCTGATACCCGCGTGCTCGATCAGCGATTGCCCGCGCCCGGCGCTGCGCCGAAGCAACGCACGCAGGCGCGCCTTCAATTCTGCCAGGTCGAAAGGCTTGATCAGGTAGTCATCGGCGCCGGCATCCAGGCCGGCGATGCGGTCTTCGGTGGCATCGCGCGCCGTCAGGATCAACACCGGCAGGTTGGAGCCGCTGTCACGCAAGCGCCTGAGCACTTCGAGACCGTCCATGCGTGGCAGGCCAAGGTCGAGCACCGCCAGATCGAAGATTTCACTGAGCAGCGAGTGCAAGGCACTGTTGCCGTCCTGCAACCAGTCGACGGTATAACCTTCACGGCGCAGGGCCTGATGAATGCCCTCGCCGAGCGCCATGTCATCCTCTACAAGTAATAAACGCACAGGGTCTCCTGTCAGCCGAGTTTCTTGTTCACGTCCACCAGCAGCGCTTCGATCTCCTTGCGGCGCCCGGCATCAGCGCTCTCGCGGCCAGGTCGGGGCGCAGCCTGCAAGGCTTTTTGCAACGCTGCCCTAGCTTCGACATACCGCTTCTGACGGTAGAGGTGATCGCCCCAGAAGTACAGGCTGTCGATGCCGTTGGGGTTTATTTGCAATGCCAGCTTGAGCAACTGCTCGGCCTTGTCCGAATCACCGAAACCGATGGGCCAGCCCGGTACGCGGTCATACAGGGCCCCCAGACTGGTATAGGCTGAGCCTTGCAGGGCCTTGGGGTCCAGGGCCAGGGCTTTTTCCAGATCGGCCTTGGCATCCTTGACCTTGCTCAGCGCACCCAGCCCGCCCTGGGCGCCCGCCCAGCTACTGGTGACGATGCCGGACCAGATCCACGCCTCCGCCACCGTTTGGCGCTCCTGCTTGAAGCTCGAAGCCTGGGCGGCCAGCTTTTCAAAAGCCGCAGTGCGTTGTCCCTCCGGCAACTCGTACTGAATGTGCGCCCAGCTTTGCTGGATACCGTTGAGACGCTGCTGGTCGGCAGCATCCAGCGCCCAGACACTCTGGCTCAATGCGCCCAGCAGCAGGCAAGCGATGATCTTTTTCATGGTTCGAGATTCTCCTGGTCGGGTTTCTGGCTCAGGCGGCGGATCAGTGGCAATTGCTTGCGCAACCCACGGTCCACCAGATGGGGCAGGAAGCTGTTCAGGCGTACAAAAAAACGCTCGGGCCAGCCCAGGTACAAGTCGCGACGGTCACCGGCAATGGCGTGAATCACCGCCGCCGCCACGGTTTGCGGATCGTCGACATTGGCCTTGAGCGCATCATTGAGCGCTTGGGCTGCCGGGCTGTTCATGCCGGTACGGGTCGCTCGCGGGGCGACGTAAAGCACACTGACCCGTGTGTCCGCCAGCTCTCGGCGCAGGGCTTCGGAGAACCCGCGCAGGGCAAACTTGGTGGCGCAGTAACTGGCGTAGCCGGGGTAGCCAATGGAGCCATAGGTCGATCCGACGTTCACCACCATGGCACTGTCGGCTTGCTTGAGCAGTGGCAACATCAGTTTTGTCAGGCATATCGGTGCACTGATGTTCACCGCGAGCATCGAATTGATCTCACTGTCGTCGAGCTGTTCGAGCATGGCGAAATGGTTGACCCCGGCGGCATTGATCAGCAGGTTGATGCCGCCGATGCCCTGGGCCCGCGCCAGCACCTCGCGGCGGTCGGACAGCAATGTCAGGTCTGCACGGACCCAACACAAATTATCGGGATATAGTTCAAGCAGCGGCACCAGGGGCTCCCGATGACGAGCCACGGCCAGCACCTGGGCACCACTGGCGCACAGTGCAGTGGCGATGGCCAGGCCGATGCCGCCACTGGCACCGGTCAACACGACGCGGGCTTCAGACAGGCGCATGCAGGTTCTCCCCGTTACGCGGCAAGCCACGAAACATATCGGCGTAGAGCCGGTACACCACTTTGGAGGCATGAATGACGGCGGCCTGGTCGTGCGGGTCATCCAGGGTGTCCATCAGTCGACGGTAGGTCTGCATGTGTTCGATATCCAGCGAACCGTGGGAACTGAGATAGCTGAAAGCGCTCTCCGGCAAGTCCAGGCGCTGGCGAATACTGCCGGCGGCGTGGGTCGCCAAGGCGATGCTCGTGCCTTCAAGCACGTTGACCATGCCGAACAGTCCCACCGGGTTGTCCCGGGCAATCAGGTCGTAGAGGAAGCTGACCATCAATTCGATCGGCAATGACGGGCGCCCGTCCCGTACAGCGTCCCTGTCGCCGCCGCAGGCTTGAATGTCATTGAGAACCCATTGTTCGTGGCCGTATTCGTCCTCGATGTATTCACAGACCGCCTTGCGCAGCCATTCCAGGCGCGAAGGCAGGCGCGCACCGCAGGCCATCATCAACGGCACGGTATGGCGCACGTGGTAATAGGCCTGTGCCAGAAAGGCCCGGTAACTTTCCAGGCTGACGTCGCCCTGCAGCGCATCACGGATGATCGGCAGGTTGAACAGCTCATTGCGTTCTTGCTCAGTGGCTTGTTGCAAGGTGTCAAAAAAACTCATGGTGCGGATTCCTCGGAAAATGCAGATTCGGTCAATTGCGTCCGGTAGCGCTCGATGATGGCGTCACGGCGGGGCCGGCCATTGGCGGTAAGCAAACCGTTGGTGGCAGTGAAGGGTTGGTCGAGCCGACTCCAATGGCGGACCTGGGCGTACTCGGGCAAGGCCTCGTTGGCCTGGGACACGGCGGCGGCCAGTTGTTCGTCGGTACAATCCGGGCGATGCGGCCACAGCAGCGCATGGTTGTGGGGCATCGCCTCGCCATAGACGAAGGCCTGGGCAATAGGCCCGCGCTGGGTCAATTCGGCTTCCACCCATTCGGGGTTCACGTTGCGCCCGAAACTGGTCACGAACTGATGCTTCTTGCGTCCCTTGAGATAGAGAAAACCTTCGGCGTCGAACTCGCCAAGATCGCCGCTGGGCCACCACTGGTCGGTGTGCAGCGCCTCTCCCAGATAGCCCAGCAAGGTTGACCCCTTGATCAGCACTTCTCCGTCATCCGCCAGGCGAATCTCCACATGGGGCAATGGCCGTCCGACACTGCCGGGGCGCCGAGCTTGCGGGCGATTGAGGCACACCACCGATGCGCACTCGGACAGCCCGTAACCTTCATAGACAGGTATGCGCACGCGTTCAGCGCGATGCAGTAGATCTTCACTGACCCGGGCACCGCCCACGGCGGCAAAACGCAGGTGCTGTGGGTCGAAAGCCTTCTGCTCGGCAGCACCGACCAGCATCAGCAACAACTGCGGCACCAGAACCAGGCTCTGGGGGGACCGGCTGGCCAGGCAACCCAACAGTTTCGGCACTTCCACACCGCTGGCGCCTGCAATCCCCAGGGTTTTCTGGCTGGGCAGGCTCAAGGTGGCCCCGGCATACAGCGCGGCGTAACAACCGATGTTCTCCAGCAAAATGGCCAGCGGCAGCAGCGCCAGATGGTGTTGCGGGTCGGTGGGTTCGCTGGCCAGGTCCAGCTCGCGAGCGACCCGCAGAATGCTGTCGGCACTCAAGCACACGCCCTTGGGTGTGCCTGTGGTGCCCGAGGTGAAGGTCAACTTCGCGGTGCCTTCAGGCATCCGGTTCGGGCCACTGAACGTGCGGTGCCAGAACTCGCCGCCCTTCTGATATCCAGCGGCCTGCAGCTCTTCCTGCAATGACGGTTCGGCGATGACGTGTTCGGCCTGGCTTTGCTCCAGGCAATGCTGGCGTTGCGCCGGACTGAAAAAAGGCGGCAAGGCCACGCAGGTCAAACCCTCGAACAGTGCGGCCAGGTCCCACAGCAGGGCTTCGATACCATTGTCCAGGGCCAGGGCGAGCACCCTGACCTCTTCATCGCGCAGGCGCTGCTGACGAAAAATGACCTCGGCATAGAGCGTGGCGTAGTCGAGCTTGCGATGGTCGTCCCACAAGGCAAGGGCGTTGGCTTTTTGCTCAGCATGATTACGCAGGGTCTGTTGGAAATGCTCCATTTCAGGCGACATGGCAGGCCCCTTCAATGGAGGTCGGCAAGCCCAGGCGACTGAACAGGCCGATGTTGCGCAAATGAATGAACCCGGAGCGGATATTGCCGAAATGAACCCAGGGTTTGCTTTCGTAGTAGCTGCCCCAGGCATGGCGGTCGTCGCCCAGGCGCGCCGGATCGGCAGCACACAGGGACACGGGCTTCAAGCCAAGGCGATGAAAGCTATTGACCAGGCCCAGGTTTCCGGTGAAGGCGACCCATTCCAGTCCCCCCATGGCCAGCAGGTAGGTCATGGCGATGATGCTCATCCGCGCGCTGCCGGTGTCGCTGGCAGCCAGGTTGCCGACCTCGACGATGGCTGAGCGGCTTACGGTGTGGTCGGCCGCGGCACTGATCAGTGGATCGATCGCCTCGTCCAGATAACCTTCAAGAAACAGCGGTCCACTGCTCGCCAGACGCACGCCAACCACAGCGCAAAGCGTGCCGGACGCATCGCTCATGCCAAACAGCTCCGGCATGAAGTGGCGTACATCGGCGCCATGGGCCCTGCGAAACCGTTGCTGGATAAAGGCTTCGAAGACACACCTTTGCGGGGCGTCCGGCAAGGCCCTGACAAGATGCATCTGCTGTGCTTCGGTCAAGCCAAAGCGCAAGGGCAACTGAACGTTCCAGTTGAAATCGGACATTGAAAAACATCTCCCCGGATCAATTGGGGAGCAGTATCAAAAACAATTCTTAACGAAGTCTGAAGGTGACAAAACGGTTCTCTTCAGGGGCCTGCTGCGCGAGCAAAGCAAAAAAGCGCGGCCTGCGATCTTTTAGCGGTTTCGGAATCGCTTAAGATCAAAAGATCGCAGCCTTCGGCAGCTCCTACAGACGCACCCGATACCCTGTAGGAGCTGCCGCAGGCTGCGATGGTCGTTAACGATAACGCGTGTGACCTGGATGAACGCAGCGCACTTGAGTCCATCGCCAGCAATCGAGCGTCGACCGGCTGCTCCTACGGTCTCCCGGGCCGCCGACGCTGCGCGGTTAAAAGTGCGCCGTATCCGCCCCGGCAACCGGCAGGCTGGTCGACAGGGGTACGCTCTGCGTGACGTTGCCCATCCGGGTGATTTCCACCTGCACCTTGTCCTTGCCGAGCAAGTAGTCAGCCAGCTTCTGTGAAAACGGCCAGTAGTTCAGGTCGGCCGTCAGGGTCAGCGGGCCGACGGCGTCGGCCGGCACCAGGAAGGAGAACTCCCCGATATCGTAGCCCTTGGGCAGAATGCGGTTGTCCGAGAGAATTTGCGTGGCATTCCAGACCTCGACGTCCAGCGGGTTGCCGTCCTTGTCGCCTATGTGCACCTTGAAATTTCGCGTGTTGACTTCGGTCTTGCCGTCCTTGATCGAGCCCAGCCGGTAGATCTCGCGCCCCGTGGCATCCT
The DNA here is from genome assembly GCF_000282295.1 of Pseudomonas sp. GM33. Classification (NCBI taxonomy): domain Bacteria; kingdom Pseudomonadati; phylum Pseudomonadota; class Gammaproteobacteria; order Pseudomonadales; family Pseudomonadaceae; genus Pseudomonas; species Pseudomonas sp. GM33. Next base: position 3,673 of record NZ_AKJO01000161.1, on the reverse strand, counting down.
GCACGCGGAAATCGATCCACATCTCCCGGCCCTCCGGAAAGCCGGTCGGCAGCTTGTGCCCTGCGCCGACATTGGAAACCTTGACGGCGACCGAGGTGTATTGCCCGGCAACGATCGCCGCCGGCAATTGCTCGAAGGTTATTTCCCCCGCGCGCGCGAGCATGTTGCGAGCCCGTTGTGCGCCCTCATCCTGACCGAGATGGTTGAGCATCATCGCGTTGGCCCCGCTGAACCAATGCGAGGCAACCTCCTCGCGATCCGGCCCCATGATCGCGGCCTTGCCCTTGAAACCCGGCATGTGGCAGCTCTGGCAGGTGATATCGTTAAGGCTGTAGGTGCTCTCCTGCCATTCGTCATAGGTGCGCTCCACCGCCACGCTGCTGAACGGGTGCGTGACGTTGTGGCAGGTGCCGCAAAAGTCCGAGCGGGTGTGCAAAGCCGAGTACACCGTGTCGTGATAAGGCGAGACGGCGTCTTTGCGCGGGCCGAACTTGGTCGGTTTACCGTGCGCCCGGGGGCTCAGAACATAGGCGCCGTTGTCCAGGCCCGTGCGGGCACTGATGTTGTGGCAGGTTTCGCAATCGACCCCGGGCATCGGAGTGTTCTTCGCGCTGTCTTCAACCGAGGAGCGGTTGACTTGCGAGGTGATCTGCCCGGTCGTGAGACCGATCGGTGTATGGCAACCGGTGCAGAAGTTATCGACCTTGCCCTCGGTGGCCGAACTCGCACGCTTGAGCAAGGCCCGATAGATGGGTTCATCCCAGGCCTGGGACATCATCGACGAGCGCCACTGCTTGTAGATCTCCGTATGACAAGCGCCACAGACCTGGGCATTGTCGAAGTCCTTCACATTCAAGACCAGGTTACCGGTGGTATTGGCCCGGTGCGGGAAGAACGGCATCCCGCCATTCACATGCATGAGCCGGGAGCGTGCCGGCTCCAGCCACTTCTCATTGCTCTGATTGTCATTGCCCTGATTGTTATTGCTCTGGGGTTCGTCGGCCGCCACCAGCGTCACCGTCAGCAGGCAGGCCAGAAAGAACAAAATACGGCGAGCCAGAGGCTTGAGCGCCAGAAACAATGGTATGAACAATGTCGCCAGGGAAATGTTCAAGTCGACAATAGCCAGCTTGACGCCTGGCGGTACGTTGAACATTGCCATGTAAGACCCGGCGCTGATCGTCCATAGAACAATCAAGGCCGATAGCCCATGCAGCGCTAACTGTGCACACGTTGATCTGGAGTGGCTCATAGCATTTCCTCTGGACGGTTCGCAGAGGATGACTGCAGTACTTCTATTGAGTCGCCAGGGGTATTTCGTGATGCAAACCGATGGTTACATGCAATCACTCAATGGGGTACTTACAGCTCCACAGCTTGCCGACGCGGACCTTTCATGAACGGGACAAGCTCATTCAGCAATTACCCTGCCATTGAAGTAACAAAATATGTGCGAGAACCGGAATGCCCCTGCAAACATTCGTCGAAAGTTGAAATGCCGTGCTGATACTGGCGTGAATGCCGCTGGGGAATAGCGCCCCGTTTGTGGGGACGCTTACACCGAAATCGGGGGGCACTCACCTCCTTGAGTCGATACCCCTTAGTCCCTGTCTTTCGTCGTCCGGATGAGATTGCCCCGTAACTTCACGATGGCCTTCTGCATTTGCACGAAGTCGTCGGGATCGAGGCCGGTTTGCGGGAAGCCGTCTTCGCGCAAGCCTTCACGCAGTGTTCGGCCCTCTTTTGTCAGATTGATCCGCACCTGGCGTTCGTCTTCCGGATCGCGCTGGCGCAGCAGATAACCCATCGCCTCGAGCTTCTTCAGAATCGGCGTGAGGGTGTTGGATTCCAGAAACAGCTTTTCGCCAAGGCTGCCGACGGTCTGATTGTCTTCTTCCCACAGCGCGACCAGGGTGATGTATTGCGTGTAGGTCAGGCCGAGCCGTTCGAGCATCGGCTTGTAGGCCTTGCCGAAGGCCAGGTTGGTGGAATAGACGGCAAAACACAGGAAGTCGGAGAGTTTCAGATCCAGGGCGGATGTCTTGTCGGTGTTTTTCATGGACGTTCTCAGGGGGCAGTCTTGCGAGACTAAACTATACGTCGTACGCGATGATATCGGAAGTGCGTATAAACACCGACGGCCGGCTCACCGGGAACATCCCCGTTGAGCCGGCCGTGCTGCGGGTCAGGCCGTCAAGACATTGATGTCGACATCAATGTTGCCGCGTGTGGCCTTGGAGTACGGGCAGATGGCATCGGCGTTGTGGGCCAGTTCGGTCGCCACCCCATGCTCCAGCCCCGGCACGCGCAAGGTCAGTCGGGCCTGGAGGAAGTAGGCCGCGCCGGTCTGGCCCAGATCGACTTCAATGTCGACGGCCGTGTCGGTCGGCAGTGTCACCTTCATTTGTTGGGCGGCCAGCCCCACCGCTGCGATGTAGCAGGCCGACCACGCTCCGGCGAACAGTTGCTCGGCTTTCGGGTGCGGCTGGACGGCGGTCAGCACGTGTGCCGGTGTGTCGCTGCCGGGGGACGACAGCACGATGTCGAGGTTGCCGTTATGACCGCGCGACGTAGTGCCCGCGCTGTTATGGGTGGTGTGGGTTTTGCCGCTGGCCAGTACTTTTTCGATCTTGCTCATGATGATTCCCTCAGGATTACAATCAGTTAAATTCGTATGCGCTTGCATCGTATGCGATATTAGTGATGCGTCCGCGCGTCACGCCGTGATCACGTTCAGGGCAACATCGATATTGCCGCGTGTCGCTTTGGAGTAAGGGCAGATGGAGTCGGCGATGTGCGCCAGTTCGGTCGCGACATCCTGTGCCAGCCCTGGCACGCGCAGGGTCAGTCGGGCCTGAAGGAAGTAGGCCGGACCAGTCTGGCCCAGGTCCACTTCAATGTCGACGGCCATGTCCGCCGGCAAAACGATATTGCGTTCCTGTGCCACCAGCCCCACTGCTGCGGTGTAGCAGGCCGACCAGGCCCCGGCGAACAGTTGCTCGGCTTTCGGATGCGGCTGTGTGGCGGCAAAGACGTGGGCTGGCTGGGTCGAACCCGGTGACGACAGGACGATATCGAGGTTGCCGTTTTGACCGCCGACATTGCTGCGGGTGGTGTGGGTTTTGCCGGTAGCCAGTACTTTTTCGATTTTGCTCATGGGGATTCCCTCAGGGTTTAAAGTTCGTGCGATTGTATCGCATACGATATTTGTGGCATTCAAAAAGACAACGTTCCTCAATTGGCGTGTGCAACGATCCAGTTGTTGCCGTTATGGCCATGGGAAGCTTGAGCGGTAGCGATCAACAGGGTGCGGCGGCTTCCGGTGTTCATGGCTGAATCTCCAAACGGCAAGGGTTGTCTGCATTTGTTGTCGCATTCGACTAGATCGCATGCGATAAATGAATATTCATCCAAAGCCCCAATGATGTCAAAGCTTATTTTATGCCTTGGCGATGAGCGGCAGGTTCGCGGCCGACCGTGCTGCCCTCCCCCTCCCCGAACCAAGGGATGAGCGGACAACATTGGCCCTCGGACAAAAAGGTTCTTCACGCATTCCCGGGAACTGCTGGCGATGGACTCAAGTACGCCGCGTTTATCCCGTTAACACGCGTTATCGTTAACGACCATCGCTGGCAAGCCAGCTCCCACAATGGACCGTGCCCACGCTGAAACT
>NZ_AKJO01000160.1:0-27829 GCF_000282295.1 Pseudomonas sp. GM33 | reverse complement strand
GTTTGCCAAAGGGACTCGCCGTAAGGGCGAAACCATAAGTCGCCGTTACCGCAGGAACGGATATGTACTCAATCAACCAAGAACCTGGTCGGCCCGAAGGCCGCCAAGGTCAACAACTGACTCAAGCCAAACTCTTGCTGACCACCTCAAACACATCACTGGACAACTGCCCCGAAGCCCGAATCCGCTCCAGCTCCCCCTTCATCAGCGCCTGACGAGCATCGTCATACTTGCGCCAGCGAGTCAAAGGCGCCAACTGCCGAGAAGCAATCTGCGGATTGAACCCGTTCAGCTCGATCACCAGATCCGCCAGGAAGCGATACCCGGAACCATCCGCCGCATGGAAGTTGATCAGGTTCTGCCCGGCAAACGCACCGACCAACGCCCGCACCTTGTTCGGGTTCTTGATGTTGAACGCCGGGTCCTGCATCAACGCCTTGACCCGCGCAAGTCCTCCCGGCAACACGCTGCCGGCCTGGACACTGAACCACTGGTCCATGACCAGCGGGTTGTCCTTGAAGTGCTCGGCGAAACTGGCCAGTGCCTTGGCCTTCTCGGCTTCGAACGGCGAGTTGACCAACACCGCCAGCGCGGTCAGGCGTTCGGTCATGTTGTCGCACGCGTCGAACTGCTCCAGCGTCGCCGCCAGAACCTCCGGCTTGCCGCTGAGCATCAGGTACGACAGCGCGATGTTCTGCAAGGCACGACGGGCAAAATGTTCCGCCTCGGCCACGTACGGTGTTTGCTTCGAAAGTTCGCGGTTGGCCTGGTAACGCAGCCACAAGCCTTCGAACAACGCATCAGCCAGTTGCTTGCGGGCAAATTCGCGGGCGCTGTGAATCGCTTCGACATCCGCCACTTCGCTGATTTCGGTCAGGTACGCTTCGCTTGGCAGCGAGAGCATTTCGGCGACCATGGCCTGATCCAGCGACTCGTCCGAGAGCACCGTGCGCAGTGCCGACACCAGACGCTGATCGAGCACCAGCGCGTCGCCCTTCTGCTGCTGGGCGATCAGTTCCTGCAGCACCTGCACCGACAGTTGCTGGCCGGCATCCCAGCGGTTGAAACCGTCGCTGTCGTGCTGCATCAGGAACATCAACTGGTCGCGGTTGTACGGGAAGCTCAGTTTCACCGGCGCCGAAAAGCCACGCAGCAACGACGGCAGCGGTTGTTCGGCGATATCGACGAAGGTGAAGGTCTGCTCGGCTTCGGTCACGGAAATGACCCGCGAAGTGCCTTGCGCGGCGGCCTCACCGGACAGACGCAGGGCAATCGCTACCCCTTTGGTATCCAGCAGCCCCAGTTCGACCGGGATCACGAACGGCAGTTTTTCAACCTTGTCCGGGGTTTCCGGGCAGCTCTGGCGGAAGGTCAGGCTGTAGGTTTTCGCCGCCGCATCAAAGGACTCGCTCACCGCCAGACGCGGTGTACCGGCCTGGCTGTACCAGCGCTTGAACTGGGTCAGGTTGACGCCATTGGCATCTTCCATGGCCTTGATGAAGTCATCGCAGGTCACGGCCTGGCCGTCGTGGCGCTCAAAGTACAGGTCGCTGCCTTTGCGGAAACCTTCAGCGCCGAGCAGGGTGTGGATCATGCCGACCACTTCCGAGCCCTTTTCGTACACGGTCAGGGTGTAGAAGTTGGAAATCTCGATGAAGCTGTCCGGGCGCACGGCGTGGGCCATGGGGCCGGCGTCTTCGGCGAACTGGTGGGTGCGCAGGTACGCCACGTCCTGGATGCGCTTAACCGTGGCCGAGTTCATGTCCGAGGAGAACCCGGCATCGCGGAACACGGTGAAGCCTTCCTTGAGCGACAGCTGGAACCAGTCGCGGCAGGTCACGCGGTTGCCCGACCAGTTGTGGAAGTATTCGTGGGCGACGATCGCCTCGACCCGCTGGTGCGCGGCGTCGGTGGCGGTTTCGGCCTTGGCCAGCACGGCGCTGGAGTTGAAGATGTTGAGGCCCTTGTTCTCCATGGCGCCCATGTTGAAGTCGTTCACGGCGACGATCATGAAGATGTCCAGGTCGTACTCGCGACCGTAGACCTCTTCATCCCAGCGCATGGACTTCTTCAGGCTGTTCATGGCGTGCTGGCACTTGTCGATGTTTTCCGGCTCGACGTAAATGCGCAGCGCTACGTTGCGCTCGCTCATGGTGGTGAAGCTGTCTTCGACGCACCACAGGTCACCGGCCACCAGTGCAAACAGGTACGCCGGTTTCTTGAACGGGTCTTCCCAGGTCGCCCAGTGCCGGCCGTCTTCGCCGGGGCCGGAAGCGATCGGGTTGCCGTTGGACAGCAGCACCGGATAGCTGTGCTGCTCGGCGACCACCGTGGTGGTGAAGGTGCTCATCACGTCCGGGCGGTCGAGATAATAGGTGATCTTGCGGAAGCCTTCGGCCTCGCACTGGGTGCAGAACATCGTGCCGGACTTGTACAGGCCTTCCAGCGCGGTATTGGTTTCCGGGTGGATCCTGACGCTGGTATCGACCGTGAAGGTCGCGCTGGTCGGGTGCAGGGTCAGGTGATTCTCGGTCAGTTGATACTGCGCTGCAGAAAGCGCCTGGTCGGCCAGGGTGACCGACAGCAGTTCCAGCTGCTGGCCGTCCAGCACCAGCGGCGGCAAGCCCGGGCCACGCTCGGGGTTGCGGCGCATCACCAGTTGCGCATGGACCAGGCTGTGGTCCTCGTACAACTCGAAGGTCAGGTGTGTTTCGTCGATCAGGTACTCGGGCGCCTGATAGTCCTTGAGGTAGATCATCTTCGGTTGTTCGGTGCGCATGCTGGAGTCCTTACTGATGCACGGCGAGCTGGTAAGCCGTGTATTTACGAATGTTGATCACGCCGGTGTCGAAGATCAGGTATTGGCCCTTGACCCCCATCAGCGTGCCTTCGGCAATCGGGTTCTTGTCCAGGTTGAAGCTGACAATCTTCGCCGGGTATTGCTCGACCGGGTAGCGGATCTCCAGCGGTTCGACGCCGGTAACCGTCTGGATCGCCTGCAAGCCGAATCGTTCCTGCAACCCTTGCAAGCCTTCGGCGCAGCTGTCGAACAGTTGATCGCGAACCTCGGCCAGGTTCACCGCCGCCGCGTCGCCCTTGAGTAAAGCACGCCAGTTGGTCTTGTCCGCCACCTGGCTGCGAAACAGATCCTCGACGAAACCCGACTGTTGCCGGGTCGATACGCGCACGATCGGCAAGGCCTGGCTCGCACCCTGGTCGAGCCAGCGGGTCGGCAGCTGGGTGGCACGGGTAATCCCGACTTTGACCCCCGACGAGTTGGCCAGGTACACCACGTGATCGGTCATGCAGAACTTCTCACCCCACTCCGGCTCCCGGCAGGTACCGGCGTCGAAGTGGCAGCGCTCCGGGCTCATGATGCACACGTCGCACTGGGCCAGCTTGGTCATGCACGGGTAGCAGTAACCCTGGCTGAAGCTGGTTTTGGTCTTGCGTCCGCAATGGGTGCAGTGGATCGCCCCCAGGTATTCCAGGCGCACCGTGGTCCCGATCAACGGATTGACCGGAACCTCGGTTTCGCCCAGACGGAAAGCGTATTGCACGTTCGGCCCGTCAAGGCGTGCCGACATTTTGCTGATTGCACCGCGGCCAATCTCGATCAATGGATGGCATCCGACTTGAACAGGATATTCGGCACTTCGATCGACTTCGAGGCGCATTCCTGCGGCCCCATGTAGCCGGTACGCTGGTCTTCGGGCAGGTTCTGGATTTCCCAGGCGATCATCGCCTGCAGCGACAGCTCGCGTTGTTCGGCGGTGAGCTTGCCACCGTCGGACCATTTGCCGATTTCCACGGCCAGTTTCAGACTCTCGTAGATATCCGGGGTGATGTTCTGGATCATTTCGTTAAAAGAGGACATTGGGTCTCCGTCTCTTTATTGCATGTTCTGAAATTAGGCGGCCAGTTTACGGCGGTTATACAAACCGCCCAACAAACCGGTGAAGCATCCGATGAGTAACCCGCTGACGTGGGCCGCGTTGGCGATTTCGCCGAAGCCGATCATCGAGACCAGCCCGGACAGGCACAGCAGCAACCACACCAGCATCATCACCAGCACGCCGCGCGGCAGGCGATAAGCCGGGTTCGGCGCCAGCAGCTGGAAGATCCAGCAATGCCCGAGCAGGCCGTACAGTACGCCGGACAGGCCACCGAACAAGGTCGGGCCGCTGAAGGAGTACTGGGCGTAGTTCGACACCAGGCTGAACAGCAGGGTCAGGCCGATCAGGTTGATGCTGCCCTGGCGCGACTCGATGCGCCGCCCCAGCTCCCAGTACCACATGCCGTTCATCGCCAGGTGCAGGATGCCGAAGTGGATCAGCATCGGCGTGAACAGGCGCCACCACTGCCCCGCCGCCAGGCTGTCGGCCAGCGGTGTGAAGTGGAGGTATTCGCCGACTACGCGAAATTCGAGGAAGGTCAGCCAGCGCATCGTTTCCAGGTTGTCACCGAGCAAGGTGACCGCACCGACGAGGATGCTCAGCAGCAATACCAGTGCTGTGGCCCTGGCGTATTTCAGCTGTTCGACAAAGCCCGGACGCTTGATGGTCTGCGCCACCGGAATGTCCAGTTGCTGATCGGGATCGCCCGCCGGAAACCGTTCGTACAGCGCACGCACGTCTTCACTGATGTTGTCCGGCACCCACAGCACTTGCTCGCCTGCTTCTTCGCTGACCCGATGGGGCACTTGCATGCGTTTGAGCAAGGTGACGAACCCGCTCAAATCCACCGCCAGGGGCAGACGCAAAACCGCTACAGCACTCATTGCAGCACCTCCGGCCGCTCGACATCGACCCAGACGAATTTATCCGGATCGAGGCGGGTTTCCTGATCCAGTCGATAGGCAACCAATTTGCCGTAGAGCACTGCGCTGTAATCCAGGCAGGCCAGGTTCGGGCGGATCGGTGCCGGCTTGCCGCTGCGCCAGTAATGGCCGACGAACAACAACGGCTCATCGATGCCATAGCGCAGCAAGCTGTTCTTTTCAGTGGACGTCAGCGGCGTCCGGGCCACGGGCTCAGGCAGTGCGTCCGGCTGGAACACGATGTCGCCGTAGGTTTTCGGATCGTCTTCCCAGAACTTGGTGCGGAAGAACGAACGCACGAGGCCGTCGCCGCTGGTCATGGTCAGGCCATGGGGCAAACGCATGTCGGTGCCGCGCAACAGGCGATCGAACACGGTGCAGGCAAACGAACCCGACTCCGCCGACGCCTGGAGAAAATGCTCGTCGATACAACCGTTGGGGAACAACGCCCGCAGCGGCTCGATCAGCCCGGCATCCCAACAGGCGTGGACCACGCGGAAACGCCCGGCATCGACGAACAGCGGCAGCTCATAGAACCATTGCTGGAAGTCGTGCCAGTCAGCCGGATGGCCTTCGAACTGGGTCAGGGTTTCTTGCAGCAGGCGGGCATGGCGCGGCGTGTGCTCGCGCACGAACTGCTTGCCGCTGCCGGGCAGCGCCGGCGTGCTCCAGCCCAGCGCATTGAACTCATGGTTGCCCATGATGCACAGCGCCTGACCGGCCTCGACCATGTCGTGGACGATGTGCAGCGCCTCGCGAATCCGCGGGCCGCGGTCGATGATATCGCCGACGAACACCGCCATGCGCGAGGCATGCCGCCAGACGCCACCCTGTTTCTGATAACCGAGTCGGTCGAGCAAGTGCTCCAGGGTCAGGGCGCAACCGTGCACGTCACCGATCAGGTCGTAGCTACGCGCGGGATCGAGCATCAGTCGCCTCCACCCCCCAGCTTGCTGCCCCAGCCGAGTTTGGTCCGGCAGACTTCGTAGTAGTTGTGGTCGAGCGGGTGAATCAGCCGCAGTTTCTGGGCTTTTTTGCTGACGGTAATGGTGTCGCCGGGCGCGCAGGTGAAGTGGTTCTGCCCGTCGCACGAGACTTGCGGGTAAATCTGCATATCCTTGGACACGACGATTTTCAGCTCACTGTTGCCATCGACCACGATCGGTCTACCCGACAAGGTATGGGGGTACATCGGCACAATAACAATAGCGTCGAGCTTGGGGTGCATGATCGGCCCGCCGGCAGACAGCGCGTAGGCGGTGGAACCGGTCGGCGTGGCGACGATCAGGCCGTCGGCCTTCTGGCTGCAGACGAACTGGCCGTCGATGTACAGCTCGAATTCGATCATTCGCGTGGATTTGCCAGGGTGCAGCACGACGTCGTTCAGGGCATCGCCCTGGCCGATGGCCTCACCATGGCGGCGGACTTCGGCCTGCAGCAGGAAGCGGTTTTCCACCAGATAGTGGCCGTCCAGCACTTCGGCGACCTTGGCCTCGAGCTCGTCGGGGCGGATGTCGGTCAGGAACCCCAGGCTGCCCCGGTTGATGCCGAGCACCGGAATATTGTGTTTGGCCAGCGCCCGGGCAGCGCCGAGCAGGCTGCCGTCACCACCGACCACGATGACCATGTCGCAGACTTCGCCGAGCATCTTGCGCGACGAGGTTTGCAGGCCGTGCCCTGGCAGCACTTCGGCGATGGTGTCTTCGAGGATCACGTGCAGGTGACGATCGAGCAGAAACCGTTTCAGTCGGCGGACGGTATCCAGCACCTGGGAACTGCCCAGGCGACCGATGATGCCGATATTGCGAAATTGCTCCATGGGGCTCCTGCGGGGATCTGTGTGGCGGCGAAAACCACGATTATGGGCGAAAGCCGCCCGTAGACAAAATCCTTTCAGCTTCAAGGGTGTGCCCGGGTTTCGGGCTATGCTCGCAAGATGATGCTATTTCCGGATTTGCTCCACCTGCCCCATCAATTACGCCACCCCGAAGTGCGTGACCTGGCGTGGGTCATCCTCGCCCCGCCCATGCTGGACGATACCCCGTGGCCGCAACGTCACCCGTTGGCCGGCAGCGACTGGGTGCAGGCACCGGACCGGCTGGAGCAGTGGCTGCGGCAGCTGGACCGGGACAGTTATGGCTTATTGCACTGGCTGGCCCAGGCCCGCACCCGCCGCCTGGGCCTGTACTACGAACGCCTCTGGCAATTTGCCGTGCAGCATGCGCCGGGCATTGAGCTGATTGCCGCCAACATGCCGATCCGCCGCGAAGGGCACACCCTGGGTGAACTGGACATGCTGCTGCGCGACCGCGACGGTGTGCATCACCTGGAACTGGCGATCAAGCTCTACCTAGGCCCGCAATCGGGCGACGGGCACGACACCGCCCAGTGGCTGGGCCCGGGCTGCCACGATCGGCTCGACCGCAAACTGGCGCACCTGAGCCAGCATCAGTTACCGATTTCCGCACGCCCCGAGAGCCGTGAAGTACTGGCGGCGCTGGATATCCAGGCCTTCAGCGCCCATTTATGGCTGGGAGGTTATTTGCTCTACCCCTGGCCCGGACAGGCCGCCCCGCCGTCGGGTGCCCATCCGCAGCATTTGCGCGGTCGCTGGCTGCATCAAAAGGATTGGCCGGCGTTGGTTGCCCAGAGCGCACCCGGTCGCTGGCAACCCTTGCCCCGCCATGCCTGGCTGGCACCGGCGCACTATGCGGCGGAGCACACCTGGACCCCTGAACAGATGCAGGCATGGCTCAATGACCTGGACCCGCTGGCACCGGCACAACTGCTGGTGCGCCTGACGGAAAATGCCAATGGCGACTGGGAAGAGGCCGAGCGCTTGTTTCTGGTGGCGGATCTTTGGCCGAATGTGTCGGGACAGGGTTGAGTTTTGCATTGCCTGAGCCGGCCCCTTCGCGGGCAAGCCCGCTCCCACAGGGATTCTCAGCGGATACAAAATCTCTATTCGACCGAGATCAAATGTGGGAGCGGGCTTGCTCGCGAAGAAGTCACCACGGTCTATCCGGGATGCACGAAGACTGCCCGCCTACAACCGAATCACATGCCCCTCGACAGGTGGAACCTGGCCATGAAACAAGCGGAAAATGACGCTTTGCGCAGCCTCATAACCTCGGCCTTCAATGACCTTCAGCAATGGTCTTTCACTTTCCGTCACCAGCCGAATAAACCGCAGCAACCCCTCGCCGATATGCTGGCTGACCCCTTCCGGCCCCCATTCGGCATTGCGCTTGCGGATCTGGATCGGCGCAAAAAAGAACACCGGTTGCGGCCCTTCGATAGCCGTCAACCGTGCCTCATCGGTACTTTGCGCAGAGCCGGCGAAGCAGCTGTAGACCAGTTGCCCGGCACAGTGCTGGTGCACCTGATCCCGCAACGGGAGGTCACCCGAAAAATCCACATACAGCGCAGGACAATTATTCCCAAGACTCGTCAGCTCTTCATAGGACACTACCCGCTCGTAACAACCGAGGGTTTCGACAAAGGCTTTGTTGGCGGCCGAGGTCAGGGCAATCCGTTCCAGTTGCGGATGACTCTCCAGGCAGACCGCCGTGCCGTAGGCGGTTTTACTCGACGCACTGGAAAACACCAGCCGGGTTGCGCCAAAGAACTGGTTGTCCTGGAGGAAGTCCGCCAGCATTGAAGAGGTCAGAAACAACGGTTTGAGCAGAATCTGCAGGTTTTCGGTTTCAGGCCTGTAGTACGCATCCCAACCGCATCGCGTGTATTGGTTGTACGCCGAGGTCAGCCCTAAACGGTGCCCGGCCCCGTCGTAGAAGCCACGTTCGGTGACCCGTTCCGGGCGCATCCACAGGTGACTGGCCAGCGGAAAGTAACCGTAAAAGCGCTCGCCCACCTCGATGCCGGTCACGGTCGACGCAATGACGTCCGCGAATCCCCAGGCCGGAATATGGCCCCAGCCCTCCTCGCCGGCGGGAAAGAAACCCCAGTAGTTCATTGAATTGCCATACGCCGCGTACGTAATGTTGTTGGTAGTCAGTGCGCAACGATCAATCTTCAGGATTACCTCGCCGGCTGCCGGAACCAGGCTACGTCGTTCCTGCGCTATGCGGCTCTGGTCCAGAGCATTTTTACGGGTAATCAGGCGTGTTACCGTGGTGAAATCCTGCATGTTCGGTCTCCTGCTGCGACACGGTGGCGGGTCACACAAGGGTAAGGACTGCCGATGAAGAGTGGGTTCGGAAACACCAGGGGCGACTCGCCCCCCCTCAATTCCCGCGCCAAGCCGCTGAAACGACCCAGCCAGGCTCGGGCGATTTTCACCGTCGAGGCGATTTACGAGGCTTTTGTTCGGATTTGGCAGCGCAACGGCTGGTCAAGACTGACCACCCGGGACGTGGCACTGGAAGCCGGTGTGGCGATTGGCACGCTGTATGACTATTTCCCGAGCAAAAAAGCCCTGCTGTCGGGTTACATCCGGCATCGCCTGGATGTACTGCTGGCTCAACTGGATCAAGACGTTATCCGGGCAAACGACCTCGACTGGCTGGCGCGCATCAAGCGACTGGTGCGCCTGACCTGCGACCCTGACGATCCCCGACAACCGCTGTTCAACCATGCCGTGTCGCTCATCGAGCATCAGATCGCCGAACCCAAGCATCACCGAAGGGTGTACGAGGAACTGTCGCAAAAATGGCGGGAAGCCTTCGCGGCCTGCGGCGATTTGCCGACGCAGCCGTCAGCGCCGACTATTGAAGCCTGGGTCATCATGGCCTGGGGCGGACGTCGCTACTGCATCACGGCACAACCGGCGGCGGAACAAACCGCCGCCTGGCTGTCGGAAATGGAAGCACTGGTTTGCAGCCGATTGGCCAACGCGTCGCGGGACTGAGCGCTGGCAAACGAACATCAGACTTTCTTGTGCTGCTCGACCCATTGCCCATAGGCATTGATGAAGCTTTGCAGGAACGGCTTGACCGACTCGGACAATTTGCCCGCCTCGTCGAACGCCGAACCGGCGTTCCCCAGATAGGCCTCCGGTTGCTGCATCAGCGGTACATTGAGAAAAACCATGGATTGACGCAGGTTGTGGTTGGCGCCAAACCCGCCGACGGCCCCCGGCGAAACGCTGATAATCGCGCCTGGCTTGCCGTTCCAGGCACTTTTCCCATAGGGACGCGAACCCACGTCAATCGCGTTTTTCAACGGTGCCGGCACCGAGCGGTTGTATTCCGGGGTTACGAACAGCACCGCGTCGGATGAACTCACTTGTTGTCGGAAAGTGCTGTAGGCTGCCGGCGGTGAAGCGCCATCGATGTCTTCGTTGTAGAGCGGCAGGTCGCCAATTTCGACGATGTTGAGCTTGAGATTGGCCGGAGCCAGTTCAGCCAGGGCCCGTGCGACCTTGCGGTTGATCGATTCCTTTCTCAAGCTGCCGACCACGACGGCGACCGAATAGACGTTGCTCATGGGAATGTCTCGACTGTCCGATAGGAAGAGCTTGTAGTTATAGATGACGATTCAAGCAGCGGGCGACTGAAAACGCCGTCCCTGACTATTTTTTTCCTGTAGGAAAACTTACCTCACCCAGGCACGGTCTACAGAGCCGCAAATTGAGTGATTTATCTCCAGAGGTTCTAAGCAGATGGCAGCAGTACTCGTCGGTCAGTTCCATGCAAGAGACGCGGAAGGCCGTATTTATTCGGTGCACGAGTTCCAGGAATCCACCCCGGCGGTAGACGGTTCAGGGCCTGTCACTACCTATAAGCTGGCCATTGGCGACCGTGTCAACAAGGTCGACGACAATGAATTCATGCTGGTGCAAACCGGTGTGACCATTACCCGCGAACCGCAAACCGTCAGCGCTTCATAACCCGTCGTTATGAGCAGAAGTCATATGCGCGGACTTGGGGTAGGATTCAGCCACTGACTCCTCCACCTGCTGAACATGGACTTCACGCATGCGCTTACGCCATATCGAAGTGATCCAGGCGCTCCTGCAGACCGGTCACCTGGGCACCGCTGCCGAATGGCTGCAGTTGCCAGTGGCCGAAGTCGAGCGCTTGCTGCGCGACGCCGAGGATCAGCTGGGGTTCATGCTGTTCGCCAGCGTTCGCGGACGATTGCAGGCCACCCGCGAAGCGCAGCAACTGCAGGTGGAAATTGCCCGGGTCTACGACGCGCTCGAACCGGTGCAGCGTCTGGCCAACAGCCTCAGGCAATACCTGGCGCCGCCGCTGCGCATCATCTGCACACCGCCCCTGGCCAACCAATTGTTGCCTTACAGCATCGCGGCCCTGCGTCGACGTCTGCCCGACGCGCCTTGCACACTGCTGAGCCAGCCGACCCGCGACATCGTCAGAAGCCTGCTGCTGCGTGAAAGCGATCTGGGCCTGAGCCTGCACGACCCCGATCACGCCGACCTCGATTGCAAGGTGATTGCCCAAGGCAAACTTCAGTTGCTCGCCCCCCATGGCTGGCTGCAACCGAAACAGAAATACATTTCACTGCAGGACCTGGCCGGCCAATCGATGATCGGCCTGGAGGGGCACGACCCGCTGAGCCCGGCACTGGAAAACAAACTGCACGGTTTGCGCCCTGCCCCGGTGATTCAGACCCGGGTGCAGACGCACCAGATGATGCGCAGCATGGTCGAGGCCGGCGAAGGCCTGGCCATCGTCGACCCCTTCACCGCCCTCGGCGCCAAAGCCTCGGGACTGGACAGCTGCCCGCTGGCACCCGCCATCCCGGTCAGCCTTTACGCCCTGTCCCTGAAAAACACCGAAGCGTCTCCGGCGGTTCAGGCCCTGTTGGCCATCGTTACGGAACAAGCCGCGGCGATGCTGACGAACTGAGCGGGTTTTCCAGCGGGTTTTCGAATATTCGATACCAGAACAGCGCCACTTCGGCGGTGTTCGGATCGATGCCGCGATAGCGCAGATGGTCGACCCCGCCGATCACGTAACCGCAGCGTTCGTAGAGCCGACAGGCCCCCAGGTTGTTGTTCTGGGTTTCGAGCATGATGCCCGGAAGTTTCTTCTTGCGGCTCCAGAACTGCGCCACATCCAGCAGTGCCTTGGCCACGCCGTGCCGCCGGGCCGGCGCATGCACCGCCAGTTCGTCGATATGGGCAAAGCCGTTCCAGTTGGTGCTGACCACCAGGTGCCCCACGGGCTGGTCATCCAGATAGGCCATGAAAATCGCGCTGTCGGCGGCATCGCGGAAGCTGCTGAACTCCTCCGGGTCGATGCCGTAGCACTTGCGGTAAGGCGTGATCGGCGTCACCGGCCACTGCGCGACCGGTTTGCCGATTTCGGCCGCACCATAGGCTGCGACTTCAAAACTGAAATCACTGCCCCAGATGTAGGCGGCAAAACCTTCATCGGCAACCCGTACCGACAACCCTGGATAATTCGGATTTATAACCGGCTGCATACTGGGAAAGGTCCTCACTCCTTGATGCAATCGACGGTGTAGCACCGCCCACTGCCCTGATCTTCGTGTTGCAATCCGTGCACATCAGCAACGAACCCCGGGAAACTGCTATCGAACGTGCGGGCAAATGCCAGGTAATCGATGATCGAGCGGGTCGACTCGGTAAAGCGTTCACCCGGCATGATCAACGGAATGCCGGGTGGGTACGGCACCAGCATCACCGCGGCGATCCGTCCGAGCAGCGCATCGATCGATACGGCCTCGACTTCACCGCGCACCAATTGATCATAGGCGTGCGCCGGCTTCATCGCGACTTCCGGCAGTACGGTGTACATGCGCTTGAGGTGCCTGGCGGTGGCATTGCTGCGATAACAGGCATGCAACTGATCGCACAGATCACGCAGGCCCATGCCCTGATACCGCGCGACATTCTCCTGCGCCACGCAAGGCAGGCAACTGGCCAGACTGACGTTGGCGTCATAGCTGCGCTTGAACTCCAGCAATTCGGTGAGCAGCGTGCTCCACTTGCCCTTGGTGATGCCCATGGAGAACAACACCAGGAACGAATACAGCCCGGTCTTCTCAACCACCAGGCCACGCTCCCAAAGGAACTTGCTGACCACCGCCGCCGGAATCCCGCGCTCGCTGAGGGCGCCACCGGCCGTCAGCCCCGGCATCACCAGCGTGACCTTGATCGGGTCGAGCAGCACATAATCGTCGGTCACGCCACCAAAGCCGTGCCAGTCGGCCTCTGGCTGCAGCAACCAGTCCTCGGTGACGACCCGCTCGATGCCTTCCGCCGACGGCGGTTGCCAGATCGAAAACCACCAGTCATCAGCGGCAATGTGCTGGCGCAAGTTAGCCAGCGCCCGGCGAAAACTCAGGGCTTCGTCGAACATCTCCTGCAGCAGCGAACGCCCGGCCGGCCCTTCCATCATCGCCGAAGCCACATCCAGCGAGGCGATGATGCCGTACTGCGGCGAGGTCGAGATGTGCATCATGAACGCTTCGTTGAAGCGATCCCGGTCCAGTTGCCGCGCGCCGCCATCGCGCACGTGAATCATCGACGCCTGGCTGAAGGCCGCCAGCAACTTGTGGGTGGAATGGGTGGTGAACACCAACGGACTGTCTTCATCGCGGGACGTGCCCATGCCGTAGCGCCCGGCAAAAAACTCATGGAACGCCGCATAGGCGTACCAGGCCTCGTCGAAGTGCAGCACCTCGACACTGTTGCCCAGTTGCTGCCTGATCAGTTCGGCGTTGTAGCAGAGGCCGTCATAGGTCGAATTGGTCACTACGGCGAGCTTGACCTTCGGTGCACGCCCCTTGGTCAGCGGGCTGGCGTCGATCTTGGCCTGGATCGATTCGCGACTGAACTCGCTCAGGGGAATCGGGCCGATGATCCCCAGCTCATTACGCTCCGGACACAAGTACAGCGGGATCGCGCCGGTCATGATGATCGAGTGCAACACCGACTTGTGGCAATTACGGTCCACCAGCACCAGATCATCGCGAGCGACCACCGAGTGCCAGACAATCTTGTTGGCCGTGGACGTGCCATTGATCACGAAAAAGGTGTGATCGGCGCCGAAATTACGCGCTGCACGGGCCTCGGCTTCAGCCAGGGGACCGGTGTGATCGAGCAAGGAACCGAGCTCCGGCACCGACACCGAAAGATCCGAGCGCAGGGTGTTTTCCCCGAAAAACTGGTGGAACGCCTGCCCGACCGGACTCTTGTGATACGCCACCCCTCCGCCGTGACCGGGGGTATGCCAGGAATAGTTGGAATCCGCGGTGTGCTGCACCAAGGCCTTGAAGAACGGCGGCAACAGGCCATCGAGGTATTTGCGCGCGGCGCGGGCTACCTGCCGGGCAAGAAAAGGCACGGTGTCTTCAAACAGGTAAAGAATGCCGCGCAACTGGTTGAGCTCGGCCATGGCATCGGCGGGCGCGTTTTCCAGGGTCACTTTTTCGCCCAGGGCGAAGATCGGCAGATCCGGCGCACGCACTCGCGCCAGACCGATCAGTTCGGCCATGTTTTGCAACAAGTGGGAATGGGTGCTGGCGTCCTCAGACGCTATCAACATGCAGGACAGGCCATGGTAGGTCGACGCCACCAGTCGCCCTTCGGTGTAGTCCACCGCCGAAACGACGCTGAACCCTTCCTGCTCCAGCTCTCGGGCAATTCCCCGCACGCGGTCGCCGGCGACGCTGTCGGCCTTGATGTCGCGATGGACAATCAGGACCGGGAATTTCAAATCTTTATACATGAGGCTCAGTGTCCTGAGGCGGCAGACCAGAGCCTGCCAATCACCTCAGGGTAGAGTGTTGCAGCGCAAGTGGCGAGCGGGATGCACCAACTTGTGGCGACTGGAGCGCTTCCCTGTGGCGAGGGGGCTTGCCCCCGTTGGAGCGCGAAGCGGTCCCATCATTCTTCCAGATAAACCGCAGAGGATGTATTTACGACTGCTTCGCAGCCGAACGGGGGCAAGCCCCCTCGCCACAAAAACAGTGTCTGCCAAACAGGGTGTCAGGCCTGCGCTTCAGCCTCAGCCAACTGCACCCACAACGCCGGGGCACCAGCGGATTTGCCGATGATTTCCAGGCGCGCCGCGTGGCGGGCCAGGTCGTCTTCGCTGGCGCGGATGATGCGCGTCGGCTGGCGATCCGCCGGCAAACGACGGATCTCCGTGGCCGAGTTGTCCGCCCCTTCACCGGAGCCATTGCCATCGGAGGCGTTACCGGCCAGGGACAGGCTGGTCTGCCCACCGGTCATGGTCAGGTAGACGTCGGCGAGAATCTCGGAGTCGAGCAAGGCGCCGTGCAGCTCACGGCCGGAGTTGTCGACGCCATAACGTTTGCACAAGGCGTCGAGGCTGTTGCGCTGCCCCGGGTGACGTTCCCGGGCCATCATCAGGGTGTCGAGGATCGTGCAGTGCTGCGTGATGTCCGCGCGATCCTGCTGCCCCATCAGGGCGAATTCGTTGTTGATGAAACCAACGTCGAACGCCGCGTTATGGATGATCAGCTGCGCGCCCTTGATGAACTCGAAGAACTCTTCGGCCACCTCGGCAAAACGCGGCTTGCCGACGAGGAATTCGTTGGTGATGCCGTGGACACCGATGGCGCCCTCGTCACTTTCGCGATCGGGCTGCAGGTACACGTGAAAGTGCCGGCCCGTCAGGCGGCGGCCGATCAACTCGACACAACCGATTTCGATAATCCGGTGGCCGTCGGTCACCGGCATGCCGGTGGTTTCGGTGTCGAGTACAACGGATCTGGTTGCCATCAGTGCTCAGCTCTCAATCGGTATTCGGGCAAAAGCGGTGATGTTATCACGCTTGCAGAGGCTTTCAGATACACCGAGTCGCCGCCTTCGCGAGCAAGCCCGCTCCCACAAGGGATCTGTGGCGCATGGAGATCAATGTGGGAGCGGGCTTGCTCGCGAAGGCGGCGGCGCGATGCATCGGTAGTACCGGAATCAGCCCTGCTTGTACCCGCGCACTTCGTCGACGCCACGGTTGGCCAACTGGTCGGCGCGTTCGTTGCCGTGATGGCCAATGTGCCCGCGCACCCATTTCCAGGTGACCTTGTGGCGGTTGACCTGCTCGTCGAGCAATTTCCACAGGTCGGCGTTTTTCACCGGTTCCTTCGCCGCGGTTTTCCAGCCGCGCTTCTTCCAGTTGTCCATCCACTCGTTGATGCCTTTCATCACGTACTGGGAGTCGGTCACCAGCAGCACCTCACAGGGACGCTTGAGCTCTTCCAGGCCACGGATCGCGCCCATCAGCTCCATGCGGTTGTTGGTGGTATTGGCTTCGCCGCCCCAGAGTTCCTTTTCAACGCCCTTGCACACCAGCAGTGCGCCCCAGCCGCCTGGGCCAGGGTTGCCCTTGCAGGCGCCGTCGGTGAACAGTTCTACGCTATCGCTCATGCCAATCTATCCAGAAAATGCGCTGGCCCGCCGATCGCAGATCGACGACGCCCGAAGCCGGGACAGGCCCGGCCGCAAATGAAAAGTGTGTATTACGGTTCGATGTTGCGACGGTTGACCTTGGCCATCGGCAAGGGAATCAACTTGCCCATCGGCTCGCGCCGCTCCTGACGGACCGGTCGCAGGCCCACCACGATCTTGCGTGCCACCAATAAATAGAAGCCGCCGCCCGACAGTTGCCAGTCACCGGCCTTGCGCTCCCAACCGGCCAGGCGGGCCTGCCACGCCGGTGACGCAAGCGGCGGACGATAGCACCCGAAGCGGCGTTTCTCCAGCGCGAAGCCCAGCAGGTTCAGCCAGTCCGCGACCCGTGACGGCGAAATGCAGCGCGCCTTGCGCAGCCCATCCTGGGCAAACACATGCCGCAGGCCCCAACTGCTCCAGGGATTGATGCCGATAATCAGCAGATGCCCGCCGGGCCGCACGCTGCTTGCCGCCTCGCGCAGCAAACCATGGGGCGACAGGCAGAAATCGAGGCCATGTTGCAACACCACCACATCGGCGGCGTGCTCGCTCAGCGGCCAGGCCTGCTCCTCACAGACGATCTCGACCCCCGGCAACGGCGCGCCAAGGCGTACGTTACGCTGCACCTGCGGCGCTGACGGCGGGGTCTGGGCCGAGGGACCGTAATGCACCAGATAGCCACCAAAGAACCGCCCGAGCTCGTCTTCGAGCATGCGCCGCTCTTCGTCCAGCAGGAATTGCCCGATCGGACCTTCCAGCCACTCGCGGGCTGCGCTGATCAACGCCAGCCAGTCAGGATCAGCCTGTGCGAACGCTTTATCAGTCATTGCATTCTCCAACGCGCCAGGAAGTTCTAAGATGCGCCATTGTTTTCCGCTTGGCGAATCCGACGATGATACAGATCACAGCCCTGCCCGCCTTCACCGACAACTACATCTGGTTGTTACAAGACCACGGCAGCAAACGCTGCGCGGTAGTCGACCCGGGTGATGCCGCCCCGGTACAC
This sequence comes from Pseudomonas sp. GM33, assembly GCF_000282295.1. Classification (NCBI taxonomy): domain Bacteria; kingdom Pseudomonadati; phylum Pseudomonadota; class Gammaproteobacteria; order Pseudomonadales; family Pseudomonadaceae; genus Pseudomonas; species Pseudomonas sp. GM33. The sequence continues at coordinate 10,633 of NZ_AKJO01000160.1, read as the reverse complement.
GCCTGGCTCACGGCAAATCCCGGTTGGGTACTGAGTGATATTCTGATCACTCACCACCATCATGACCACGTCGGCGGCGTCGAACTGCTGAAGAAAGCGACAAACGCGACAGTCTATGGTCCGGCCAGCGAAACGATCCCTGCGCGGGACGTAGCACTCAAGGACAACGACAAGGTCAGTGTGCTCGGCTGGGACTTCGACGTCTTCGCGGTCCCCGGCCATACCCTGGGACATATCGCCTATTACCATCACGGTTTGCTGTTCTGCGGCGACACCCTGTTTGCCGCCGGCTGCGGGCGGTTGTTCGAAGGCACGCCCCAGCAAATGTACAGCTCGCTGACACGTCTTGCGGGGTTGCCGGAAGACACGCTGGTCTACTGCACCCACGAGTACACCCTGAGCAATCTGAAGTTTGCCGCCGCTGTCGAGCCGAACAACCCGGATACGGCCGAACGCCTGGCCAAAGTCACCCGCCAACGGGAATCCGGGATCATGACGCTGCCGTCGACACTGGCGCTGGAAAAGCTCACAAACCCGTTTTTGCGTTCTGCTGAAACATCCGTTAAAGAAAAAGCGGACGAACGGACCGGCACCGATAACTCGGCGCCCGATATGGTTTTTGCTGCGCTTCGAGCGTGGAAAGACACGTTCTAAAAGGGCCCCACAAGGCTGCAACAATTCTGAAAGGTTGACCGCGCAGGGTGCGCTTTCTAGAATCGCCCGACATTTTTGCCCGGAACTTACTTCCAGCCAATGTCGTCACCTATTCGCAAAGCCATCAGTTCAGACGCATTGACCCGCTTGGCTCAAGCCATTGCGGTGGCTGTGTCCGCCACCCTGGCGGGCTGTTCCAGCCATGCGCCGCAGACCGATGCGGCGCACACGCCGAACATCGCCGCGCGCGCCAAGCAGAAGCCGATCTGGCTCAGCGAAAAGCCCAGCCCGCAAATTCCACAGGACGTCTGGGAGCGTATGCGCCAGGGCTTCCAGTTGCAGGACGGGCTGGGTGTCAACCCGCGCATCGAGCAGCAGCGCCTGTGGTTCGCCAGCAACCCGTCTTTCCTCGAAAACGCCGGTGAACGCGGCAGCCTCTACATTCACTACATCGTCGAGCGCCTTGAAGAACGCAACATGCCGCTGGAGCTGGCCCTGTTGCCAGTGATTGAAAGTGCCTACAACCCGATGGCCTACTCCCGGGCCGACGCGGTGGGTCTTTGGCAATTCATCCCATCCACCGGCCGTTACTTCAACCTGCGCCAGACCCGTTTCTATGATGGCCGTCGCGACATCACCGCGTCGACCACCGCCGCACTGGATTACCTGACCCGCCTGCACGACATGTTCAACGGCGACTGGATGCTGGCCCTGGCGGCCTACAACGCCGGCGAAGGCACCGTCAGCCGGGCCATCGAGCGCAACGAGCGTCTCGGCCTGCCAACCGACTACTGGAACCTGCCGCTGCCCTCCGAAACCCAGGCCTACGTGCCGAAGTTGCTGGCGCTGTCGCAAGTGGTGATGGCGCCTGAAGCCTATGGCGTGAACCTCAACCCGATCGCCAACCAGCCCTATTTCCAGGTCGTCGAAATCAACCAGCGCATGGACCTGTCCAAGGTCGCTGAAGTGGCCAACATCGACGAAGACGAACTGTTCCAGCTCAACCCGGCCTTCAAGCAGCGCACCACCATCGACGGCCCGCAGCACCTGCTGGTGCCGACCTCCAAGGCGCAACTGCTGACCAGCAGCCTGCAGACCATGCGTCCTGAAGAGTTGATCAGCAAGAAATCGCTCAAGCCGGTCTTCGAAGGCGCCGACGACACCCAGGTCGCCAGCGCCAGGCGCTCCTATCGGGTCAAACGGGGTGACAACCTCGGCTCCATCGCCAAGGCCAACAACGTTGACGTGAAGGACCTGCAACGCTGGAACAAACTGACCGGCAAGAATCTCAAGCCCGGCCAGACCCTGGTCATGCAGGACAACAGCAAACGCAGCTCCGGGCGCGTCAACACCGTGATTGCCGCCAACTCCAAAAAGCAGCAGACCAAGTACAAGGTCCAGCAAGGCGATTCGCTGGCCCTCGTGGCCAAGCGCTTCAACGTCGAGATGCAGCACCTCAAGCGCTGGAATCCTCGTGTCGGCCAGGCGCTGAAACCCGGCCAGATGTTGACGGTAGCCAATCCGCATTAAAAAGAGCCCCTGATTTCAGGGGCTTTTTTATGCCTGCTCAGTTTTTGTGGGCAGTGCAAAAACCTGTGGGAGCAAGCTCGCTCCCACAGGGATTGTGGCCCGGCCGATATTACGCATTTACCCCCGTCTTTTTCCTGTCCATACAAGCTGTTACTGTACGATCCACAAAGCCCAAGCCGCCTGGATCGGATCTCCTATTTGAAGCGTCCCCTGCCCCTGCTCCTGATCAGCCTGGCCTTGAGCTCCACCGCAAGCGCGACGATCAGCGAAAGCCATGGTTATGCGCAGTTCGGCACGCTCAAGTACCCGGCCCGATTTACCCACTTCGACTGGGTCAACCCGCAAGCGCCCAAGGGCGGTACGTTGCGGGTGATGGCGTTTGGCACCTTCGATACGCTCAACCCGTACACCTTCAAGGGCACCAGCCCGGTCACCACGCCGAACTTCCTGCAATACGGCATCAACGAACTCAACGAACCACTGATGGTCGGCACCGGGCAGTACGCGCCTTCGGGTGACGAACCCGCGTCCAGCTATGGCCTGATCGCCCAGTCGGTGGAGTACAGCGAGGACCGCAGTTGGGTGGTGTTCAACCTGCGTCCTGAAGCACGCTTCCATGACGGTACGCCGATTACCGCCTTCGACGTTGCGTTCTCCTACCGCACGCTGCTCAAGGAAGGGCATCCGCTGTACCGCACCAACCTTCAGGAGGTGCTGCGGGTCGACATCCTCAACCCGCAGCGTATCCGTTTCGTGTTCAAGCGCGCCGGCAATCCGCTGCTGATCCTGCGCCTGGGCGAAATGCCGGTGTTGCCACAGCACTACTGGAAAGGCCGTGACTTCAAGGCCACCACGTTCGAACCACCGCTGGGCAGCGGGCCGTATCGCATCACGTCGGTCACGCCAGGACGCCAGATCGTCTTTGAACGGGTCAAGGATTACTGGGGCAAGGACCTGTCAGTCAATCGCGGCAAGTACAACGTCGACCGCATGGAAGTCGAGTTCTACCGCGACAGCGACGTCGCATTCGAGGCGTTCAAGGCCGGTGAATTCGACATCTATATCGAGCATCAGGCGAAGAACTGGGACACCGGCTACAACTTTCCCGCCCTACGCCGCGGTGACGTGATCAGGGCGCAGATCCCCCACCAGATCCCGACCCAGACCCAGGGCCTGTTCATGAACGGCCGCCGACCGACTTTCTCGGACGCCAGGGTCCGTGAAGCGCTGGGGTTGATGTTCAACTTTGAATGGACCAACCGCGCGCTGTTCAGCGGTGCCTACAAACGCGCCATGAGCTATTACCCCAACAGCGAGTTCTCGGCCAGCGGCTTGCCGGTCGGGCATGAATGGCTGTTGCTCAAGCCCTACCGTGAACAGCTGCCGGCCAGGCTCTTTACCGAGCCGTTCAGCCTGCCGCAGACCGATGGCCGCGGCATCCCCCGGGAGACCTTGCGCAAAGCCCTCGGCCTGCTCGCCGAAGCCGGCTGGAAGCTCAATGGTCAGCACCTGCAAAACGCCGCAGGCCAACCCTTGCGCCTGGAGCTGTTGCTGGTCAACCCGAACCTGGAACGCATCCTCCAGCCCTACGTCGAGAACCTCGCCGGCATCGGCATCGATGCGCAGTTGCGCACGGTCGATCGCGCGCAATACAAGCAGCGCCTCGACCAGTTCGATTTCGACATGATCCTGATGACCCTCAACCAGACCCTCAGCCCGGGCCTGGAACAATGGCAGTACTTTCACTCCAGCCAGGCCGGGGTCAAGGGCAGCAAGAACTACGCCGGCATTGCCAACCCGGTGGTCGACCATCTGCTCGAACAGTTGCTGGCCGCCCAGACCCGTGACCAGCAAGTCGCCGCCGGCAAGGCCCTTGACCGCGTGCTGCTGTGGCAGCACTACATCGTTCCCAACTGGTACCTCAATTATCACCGTCTGGCGTACCGCAACCGGCTCGCCTTTGTCACCACGCCGCCTTACACCCTGGGCCTGAATGCGTGGTGGCTGAAATCTTCGGAGAAAGATCAATGAAGCCCATCCGCACCCTGCTCCTGCAGGCCAGCGGCCTGTTGTTCGCCGGGCTGGCCTGCGCCGCCCCGCAACACGCCGTGACCCTGTACAACGAGCCGCCGAAATACCCGGCCGACTTCAAGCACTTCGACTACGTCAATCCCGACGCCCCCAAGGGCGGGATCTTCCGCCAGGCCGGGTTCGGTGGCTTCGACAGCCTCAACCCGTTCATCAGCAAAGGCGTGCCGGCGGATGATATCGGCATCATCTACGACACCCTGGCCAAGCAAGGCCTGGACGAACCGTTCACCGAGTACGGCCTGATCGCCCGGCTGATCGAGAAAGCCCCGGACAACGGCTGGGTGCGCTTCTACCTGCGCCCCGAAGCGCGCTTCCATGACGGCCACCCGGTACGCGCCGAGGACGTGGTGTTCAGCTTCCAGATGCTGACCAAGGACGGCGCACCGATGTACCGCGGTTACTATAACGACGTGGCCGAAGTGATTGCCGAAGACCCGCTGACCGTGCTGTTCAAGTTCAAGCACACCAACAACCGCGAGCTGCCGCTGATCCTCGGCCAGTTGCCGGTGCTGCCCAAGCATTGGTGGGTCGACCGCGACTTCAACAAGGGCAACCTGGAGATCCCGTTGGGCAGCGGCCCGTACAAGGTCGGCGAAGTGAAGGCCGGGCGCTCGGTGCGCTACGAGCGGGTCAAGGACTACTGGGGCAAGGACCTGCCGGTCAATCGCGGTTTCTATAACTTCGACGTGATGACCACCGATTACTACCGCGACAACACCGTGGCCCTGGAAGCGCTCAAGGCCGGGCAGTTCGATTACTGGCTGGAAATGACCGCGAAGAACTGGGCCAACGCCTACAACATCCCGGCGGTCACCGAGGGCCGACTGGTCAAGGAGCAGATTCCCAACGGCAATCCGACCGGCATGCAAGGCTTCGTGTTCAATCTGCGCCGCCCGGTGTTCCAGGATGTGCGCGTCCGCCAGGCCCTGTCGCTGTTGCTGGATTTCGAATGGACCAACAAGCAACTGTTCAACGGTGCCTATGTGCGTACCCGCAGTTACTTCGAGAACTCGGAAATGGCCGCCACCGGCCTGCCTGACACCGATCAGGTGGCGATCCTCGAGCCGTTCCGCGCCAAGCTGCCACCGCAGGTGTTCAGCGAAGCCTTCCAGAACCCGACCACCGACGGCAGCGGCATGATCCGCGCCCAGCAACGGCAAGCCTATCAACTGCTGCAGGAGGCGGGCTGGCGCATCGTCGATGACAAAATGGTCGACGCCACCGGCAAGCCGGTGGTCATCGAGTTCCTGTTGGCCCAGACCGAATTCGAACGGGTGCTGCTGCCGTTCAAGCGCAACCTGAGCGACCTGGGTATCGACCTGGTGATCCGCCGGGTCGACGTCTCGCAGTACATCAACCGCGTGCGCTCCCGGGACTTCGACATGATCGTCGGCAGCTTCCCGCAGTCCAACTCACCGGGTAACGAACAACGGGAATTCTGGATGTCGGCCGCCGCCGACAAACCCGGCAGCCGCAATTCCATGGGGCTCAAGGATCCGGTGGTCGATCAACTGGTCGAGCGACTGATCAACGCCGATTCGCGCAAAAGCCTGGTGGCCCATGCCCGCGCGCTGGACCGCGTTCTGCAATGGGGCTATTACGTAATACCCAACTGGCACATCAAGACCTGGCGCGTGGCGTACTGGAACCACATCGGCCACCCGAAGGTCTCGCCCAAGTACGACATCGGCACGGCCACCTGGTGGGTCAAGCCCGACATCAAGCCGGCGATAGAAGTCGAAACCATACTGCAGGCCGATCCTGCGGGCACGGAGTAATCAGATGCTGGCGTACATTTTTCGTCGACTGTTGCTGATCATTCCGACCCTGTTCGGCATCTTGCTGATCAATTTCGTGATCATCCAGGCCGCCCCGGGCGGACCGGTGGAGCAGATGATCGCCAAGCTCGAAGGCTTCGAAGGCGCCACCAGCCGCATCGCCGGCGGCGGCGCCGAAGTCTCGGTGGCAGGCTCGGCCTATCGCGGCGCCCAGGGCCTGGACCCGGCGCTGATCAAGGAAATCGAGCACATGTACGGCTTCGACAAATCGGCGCCGGAACGCTTGTGGATCATGGTCAAGAACTATGCGTCGCTGGATTTCGGCGACAGCTTCTTTCGCGACGCCAAGGTCATCGACCTGATCAAGGAAAAGATGCCGGTCTCGATCTCCCTCGGGCTGTGGAGCACCCTGATCATGTACCTGGTGTCGATCCCGCTGGGGATCGCCAAGGCCACGCGACACGGCAGCCATTTCGACGTCTGGACCAGTTCGGCGATCATCGTCGGCTACGCGATCCCGGCGTTCCTGTTCGCCATCCTGTTGATCGTGGTGTTCGCCGGCGGCAGTTATCTGGACTGGTTCCCGTTGCGCGGGCTGACCTCGAACAACTTCGATGAACTGAGTATGGGCGGCAAGATCCTCGACTACTTCTGGCACCTGGCGCTGCCGGTGACCGCGCTGGTGATCGGCAACTTCGCGACCATGACCCTGCTGACCAAAAACAGCTTCCTCGACGAGATCAACAAGCAGTACGTGATCACTGCCAGGGCCAAGGGCCTGACCAACCACCGCGTGCTGTACGGCCACGTGTTCCGCAACGCCATGCTGCTGGTGATCGCCGGTTTCCCTTCAGCCTTCATCGGTATCTTCTTCACCGGCTCGCTGCTGGTGGAGGTGATCTTCTCCCTCGACGGCCTGGGCCTGATGAGTTTCGAAGCGGCGATCAACCGCGATTACCCGGTGGTGTTCGGCACGCTGTTCATCTTCACGTTGCTGGGGCTGGTGGTGAAACTGATCGGCGACCTCACCTACACCTTTGTCGATCCGCGCATCGACTTCGAAAGCCGGGAGCATTGAGATGAACCTGTCCCCTCTCAATCGCCGACGCTTCGAACTGTTCAAGGCCAACAAGCGTGGCTGGTGGTCGCTGTGGCTGTTCCTGATCCTGTTCGGCGCCAGCCTGGGTGCCGAGCTGATCGCCAACGACAAGCCGCTGGCGGTGCATTACGACAACAACTGGTACTTCCCGGCGCTCAAGCGCTACCCGGAAACCACCTTCGGCGGCGAATTCCCGCTGGAAGCCAACTACAAGAGTCCGTACATCCGCGAACTGCTCAAGGCCAAGGACGCCTGGGTGCTGTGGGCGCCGATTCCCTACAGCTACCAGAGCATCAACTACGACCTGAAAGTCCCGGCCCCGGCCCCGCCCTCGACGGACAACCTGCTGGGCACCGACGACCAGGGCCGCGACGTGCTGGCCCGGGTGATCTACGGTTTCCGCATTTCGGTGCTGTTCGCCCTGACCCTGACCGTGCTCAGTTCGATCATCGGCGTGATCGCCGGGGCCTTGCAGGGTTTCTACGGCGGCTGGGTGGACCTGGCCGGACAGCGCTTCCTGGAGATCTGGTCCGGGCTGCCGGTGCTGTACCTGCTGATCATCCTCGCCAGCTTCGTGCAACCCAACTTCTGGTGGCTGCTGGGGATCATGCTGCTGTTCTCGTGGATGAGCCTGGTGGACGTGGTGCGCGCCGAGTTCCTGCGCGGGCGCAACCTGGAATACGTGCGCGCCGCCCGCGCCCTGGGCATGCAGAACGGCGCGATCATGTTCCGCCATATCCTGCCCAACGCGATGGTCTCGACCATGACCTTCATGCCGTTCATCCTCACCGGCGCCATCGGCACACTGACAGCCCTGGACTTCCTCGGTTTCGGTCTGCCGGCAGGCAGCCCGTCGCTGGGTGAACTGGTGGCCCAGGGCAAATCCAACCTGCAGGCGCCGTGGCTGGGCATCAGCGCCTTTGCGGTGCTGGCCCTGATGTTGAGCCTGCTGGTGTTCATCGGCGAATCCGCTCGCGATGCCTTCGACCCGAGGAAGTGAAATGAATCAGGACAATCTGATCGAAGTGCGCAACCTGTCCGTCGAATTTGTCGTCGGCAATCGTTGTCAGCGGGCCGTCGAAGGCGTCAGCTTCGACATCAAGCGCGGCGAAACCCTGGCGCTGGTCGGCGAGAGCGGTTCCGGTAAATCGGTGACCGCACATTCGATCCTGCGCCTGCTGCCCTACCCGCTCGCGCGCCATCCCTCCGGTACCATCGAGTATTCCGGGCAGAACCTGCTGGACCTGAAGGAAAAAACCATCCGCCACATTCGTGGCAACCGGATTGCGATGATCTTCCAGGAGCCGATGACCTCGCTCAATCCGCTGCACTCGATCGAAAAGCAGATCAACGAAGTGCTGGGCATCCACAAGGGCCTGAGCGGCAAGGTCGCGACCAAACGCACCCTGGAACTGCTGGAGATGGTCGGCATCCCCGAGCCGCACAAGCGCCTCAAGGCCCTGCCCCACGAATTGTCCGGCGGCCAGCGCCAGCGGGTGATGATCGCCATGGCCCTGGCCAACGAACCGGAACTGCTGATCGCCGACGAGCCGACCACCGCGCTGGACGTGACCGTTCAGCTGAAAATCCTCGAATTGCTCAAGCAATTGCAGGCGCGACTGGGCATGGCGCTGCTGCTGATCAGCCACGATTTGAACCTTGTGCGAAGAATTGCGCATCGCGTATGTGTCATGCAGCAAGGTTGCATCGTCGAACAGGCATCGTGCGAAGAATTGTTCCACGCGCCGCAGCATCCGTACACTCGGGAACTGCTGGCAGCGGAGCCCGGTGGCAAGCCCGCAAGCAACGTGATCGGCCCGCCCTTGCTGGCGGTCGAGGACCTGAAAGTCTGGTTTCCGATCAAGAAAGGCTTGCTCAAGCGCACGGTGGATTACGTCAAGGCGGTCGACGGCATCAACTTCAGCCTGCCCCAGGGCCAGACCCTGGGGATAGTGGGTGAAAGCGGTTCCGGCAAATCGACCCTGGGCCTGGCGATTTTGCGGCTGATCGCCAGCAAAGGCGCCATTCGCTTTGAAGGCCAGGCGCTGGACAGCCTGACGCAGCAACAGGTCAGGCCGTTGCGGCGGGAGATGCAAGTGGTGTTTCAGGACCCTTACGGCAGCCTGAGCCCACGGATGTGTGTCAACGACATCGTTGGCGAAGGCCTGCGGATCCACAAGATGGGCACCGAGGCGCAACAGGAACAAGCGATCATTGCAGCACTCAAGGAGGTAGGCCTGGATCCGGAAACCCGGCACCGCTACCCCCACGAATTTTCCGGCGGGCAACGGCAGAGAATCGCCATTGCCCGGGCATTGGTGTTAAAACCGGCGTTGATTTTGCTGGACGAGCCGACTTCGGCCCTCGACCGCACGGTACAACGCCAGGTAGTGGAGCTTTTGCGTTCGCTGCAAACCAAGTACAACCTGACGTATCTGTTTATCAGCCATGACCTGGCTGTGGTGAAAGCGCTGAGCCACCAGTTGATGGTGGTAAAGCATGGCCAAGTGGTCGAACAGGGAGACGCGCAAAGCATTTTTGCCGCCCCCCAACATCCGTATACACAGCAGTTGCTGGAAGCCGCTTTTTTGGCTCCGGCCACTGCGCAATAACCTGAAAGAGGAGCAACACATGGGTTTTCTCGCCGGTAAGCGCGTACTGATCGTCGGTGTCGCCAGCAAGCTGTCCATCGCATCCGGCATTGCTGCCGCCATGCATCGCGAGGGCGCTGAGCTTGCCTTCACTTATCAGAACGACAAACTCAAGGGTCGTGTCGAAGAGTTCGCACAGAGCTGGGGTTCGAACCCTGAGCTGTGCTTCCCGTGCGACGTGGCCAGCGATGAAGAAATCGCCAAGGTCTTCGTTGAGCTGGGCAAGAAGTGGGACGGCCTGGACTGCATCGTGCACTCCGTGGGCTTCGCCCCGGGCGACCAACTGGACGGCGACTTCACCGAAGCCACCACCCGTGAAGGTTTCCGCATCGCTCACGACATCAGCGCCTACAGCTTCGTGGCCCTGGCCAAGGCCGGCCGCGAAATGATGAAAGGCCGCAACGGCAGCCTGCTGACCCTGTCGTACCTGGGCGCCGAGCGCACCATGCCGAACTACAACGTGATGGGCATGGCCAAGGCTTCGCTGGAAGCCGGCGTACGTTACCTGGCCGGCTCCCTGGGCCCGGACGGTACCCGCGTCAACTGCGTATCGGCAGGCCCGATCCGCACCCTCGCCGCTTCCGGCATCAAGAACTTCCGCAAGATGCTGGCCGCCAACGAAGCGCAAACCCCGCTGCGCCGCAACGTCACCATCGAAGAAGTCGGCAACGCCGGCGCCTTCCTGTGCTCGGACCTGGCGTCCGGCATCAGCGGTGAAATCATGTACGTGGACGGTGGCTTCAACACCACGGCCATGGGCAGCCTCGAAGAGTAATCTTCGGTAAGCCAATAAAAAACCCGCCTCTATTCAGGCTGTGTGAAAACACGCT
>NZ_AKJO01000159.1:0-8482 GCF_000282295.1 Pseudomonas sp. GM33 | reverse complement strand
ACTGACACACCGCCCCCACAGGGATTGCTCAATCATCCTCATGCAACTTGATCCCGCGTTTATGCAACACATGAGGCACCACCAGCACCAGCAGCGTCAGGGCGAGAAAGAACGCCGAGATCGGTTGCGTGACGAACACCGTCCAGTCGCCCTGGCCGATGGACAAGGCGTTGCGCAATTGTTTTTCGGCCATCGGCCCCAGCAGCATGCCGACGATCACCGGGGCGACGGGGAAGTCGAACCGCCGCATCAGCACCCCGCCCCAGCCAATCGCCAACATCAGCAGCAGGTCGAAGGATGAGTGGCGCATGCCATACACGCCGATGGTGGCGAATACCAGGATGCCGGCATTCAGGTACGGCCGGGGGATCTGCAGCAGTTTGACCCACAGCCCCACCAGCGGCAGGTTCAACACCAGCAGGATGACGTTGCCGATGTACAGCGAGGCCACCAACGTCCAGACCAGGTCGGCGGAAGTTTCGAACAGCATCGGCCCCGGTTGCAGGTTGTAGTTCTGGAACGCGGCCAGGAGGATCGCCGCGGTGGCGGACGTCGGGATGCCCAGGGTCAGCAACGGCACCAGGGACCCGGTCGCGCTGGCATTGTTGGCCGCTTCGGGGCCAGCGACCCCTTCGATAGCACCCTCGCCCTTGTTGGCGGAAAACTCCTTGGGGTACTTGCTGAGCTTGCGCTCGGTGGAATAGGACAGAAAGGTCGGGATCTCCGCACCGCCCGCCGGAATCGAACCAAACGGAAAGCCGATCAGCGTGCCCCGAAGCCACGCGGGCACCGAGCGTTTCCAGTCGGCACGGGTCATCCACAACGAGGTCAGGCGATGCCGCCCTTCGTTCGCTTCCGTTTGATAGAGCAGGCTGTACAAGGCCTCGCCCACCGCGAACAAGCCGACCGCCACCAGCACCACCTCGATACCGTCCACCAGTTCGGGAACGCCCAGGGTGTAGCGGGCAATGCCCGAGGTCGAGTCCAGGCCGATCAAACCGATGGTCAGCCCGACACCCAGCGAAGCGAATCCTCGCAGCATGGAAGCGCCGAGCACCGCCGACACGGTGGTGAACGACAGCACCAGGATCGCGAAATATTCGGTCGGGCCGAAATTCAGTGCCAGCCTGGCCACAACCGGCGCAAACAGCGTCAGCAACACCGTGGCGATGGTGCCGGCGACGAAGGAGCCTATCGCCGCCGTTGCCAGCGCAGGGCCGGCGCGGCCGTTGCGCGCCATCAGGTTGCCCTCCAGGGCCGTGACCATGGAAGACGATTCACCCGGGGTGTTGAGCAGGATCGAGGTGGTGGAACCGCCGAACTGCGCACCGTAGTAGATACCGGCGAACATGATCAGCGCGCCGGTGGGGTCGACCTTGGCGGTGATCGGCAACAGCAGGGCCACCGTCAGCGCCGGGCCGATCCCCGGCAACACGCCGATGGCGGTGCCGAGCAGGCAACCGATGAACCCCCACATCAGGTTGATCGGCGTCAGTGCCGAGGAAAACCCCATCGCCAGGCTTGAAAGAATGTCCACGGTGTCGATCTCCTTTCAAAGCCAGATGTTGATCAGCGACGGCAGGGAAACCCCCAGCCCGGCGTTGAACAGCCAGTAGATCGGCAGGGTCAGGGCAATGCCGATGGCCAGGTCCCGCAGCGGATGACGGCTGCCGAACCCCCGCGCCGAGCAGGCGAACAGCAACCCGGCGGCCAGCACAAAACCGATGAGGTTGATCAATAGCGCCACCCCGACAAGCCCGGCGGTCACCCAGGCGGCGCCGGTTTTTCCACCGGGCACCGTGCCTGCGTCGTCGTTATCCAGCTCGCGAAAACCGCCGCTGAGCGCCTGATAGCTCAGCAACAGGCCCACACCGCCGAGAAACGCCGCCACCACATAGGGGTAAACGTAGGCCGGGAGGATGACAAAACCCATTTCCGGCGGAAACCGGTAGGCCCCCATCGCCAACACCACGCTGATGGCGATCAGGCCGAGGCCGACCGCCAATTGCGTCGGCACCACTGTGCGCAGTGTGGCCATCTCAAAGCAGCCCGACCTTGACCAGCATGGCGTGCAACCGCACGTGTTCTTCCTCGACGAACTTGCCGAACTCATCACCGGTCAACACGCTGGGCGTCCAGGCGTTGGTCTGGATATTGTCCTGCCAGACCTTGCTCTTGGTGGCGGCCACGACAGCGTCGATCACCTCTTTACGCTGCTCCGGGGTGAGACCCGCCGCACCGTAGACGCCGCGCCAGTTGCCGATCGTCACGTCATAGCCGCTCTCCTTGAGGGTCGGTGCGTCAATACCGGGAACGCGCTCCGGTGCGCCGATAGCCAGGACACGGAACTGGCCGTTCTTGATGTACTGGCCCAGCTCGGCGAAACCGCCGGTGATCACCTTGAGCTGGCCACCCAGCGCCTGGGCAACCACCTCGCCACCGCCACCAAACGCCACGTAGTTCACCTTGTTGACCGGCACGTCCAGCTTGCCCGCCAGCTCGGCAATGCCGATGTGATCCACCGAGCCCTTGGAACCGCCGCCCCAGGTGATGCTCGTCGGGTTGGCCTTGAAGGCCTTGATCAGGTCATCGAGGGTCTTGAATTCCGATTCCTTGCGCACGGCGATCACGTTGTACTCGGTGAACAACCGGGCAATGGGCGTCACATCCTTCAGGCTGATCTGCGATTTGTTCTGTTCGATGCCCGCGACCATGATCGCGCCGACCACCAGCAACGCATTCGGATCGCCCTTGGTGCTGTTGGCAAATTGCGCCAGCCCCAGGGTCCCGCCCGCCCCGCCCTTGTTCTCGAAGGTCACGGCCTTGGCCGTATTGGCTTCGACCATGGCCTTGCCCAGCACACGGGCAGTCTGGTCATAACCACCGCCCACCGAGCCCGGAGCCATGAATTTCACGGTATCGAGGGCGAAGGCGGGTGCGACAAGCACGGCAGCGGTCAAACCGGCGGCCATGCAGCGACTGAAACGACGGATCAAAGCGGACATGGGCATCTCCTGATTGCATTGTTTTTATAGGTGCCGCTGGCCCATCGAGGTGCTCGATGAACATGGGCCTGCCAACAAGCTTAGGCCATGGATCCGCGGGTTGCTGCTGCCCCCCCTGTAGGAGCGAGCCTGCTCGCGATGGTCGTTAACGATTACGCGGGTCATCTGTGTAAACGCGGTGTCTGTACGTCCATCGCGAGCAGGCTCGCTCCTACAGGGGATTGCGGTGTTGCAGGCAGCGTTTCATTACAACTTTGTAATCGAGTTGTTGGTCGGCTGTCCGGATCGCTTCGTTAGCCTGAACTCACTGCCAGGCCAGACCCGGCAGCCCCCCTGCCCTTGTAGAGAGAGATTCGTCATGAAACTGTTGATCGCGGGCCTTGCCGCCCTGCTCGCCACCGGCTCGGCGTTTGCCGCCACCCAGTCCACCTCGCCAATCATCCACGACCAGGACGGCTTCTATGTCCCGGTGGAAGTGGCCAAGGTCCTGTCCATGACCGACCTCAACGGCAAGTGCGGCATCGTGCCCGCGCAGTTCAACTACCTCGACCACCAGGGTCGCGAGCATCAACTGGACTATCAGGTTCAGGGTGTGAACTGCCTTGGCGAGAACTGAGCGGATGCCTGCCATCACCGCCGATCGGGCTACACTTGCGCCACTGATGCGCCCCCGTAGCCCGACCGAACCAGGCAGAGTGTCCATGAACATCCTCGTAGTCGAAGACGAACCCAAGGCCGGCAATTACCTGCTCAACGGCCTGCAGGAACTCGGATACACCGTGAACCTGGCGCGCGACGGCGTCGATGGCCTGCACCTGGCCCTGGAGCACGACTTCGATGTGATCGTGCTGGACGTCATGATGCCGAAGATGGATGGCTGGGAAGTCCTGCGCCGCCTGCGCAAGGAAGCCGACACACCGGTGCTGTTCCTCACCGCCCGGGATGACATCGCCGACCGCATCAAGGGCCTCGAACTGGGCGCCGACGATTACCTGATCAAACCCTTTTCCTTCGCCGAACTGGTGGCGCGCCTGCGCACCCTGACCCGCCGCGGCCCTACCCGGGAAGACGAACACCTGCACGTCGACGACCTGCAGATCGACGTGCTCAAGCGTCGCGTCAGCCGTGCCGGCAACCGCATCACCCTGACCAACAAGGAATTTGCCCTGCTGCACCTGTTCGCCACGCATCAGGGCGAAGTGCTGTCACGCTCGATGATCGCCTCGCGGGTCTGGGACATGAATTTCGACAGCGACACCAATGTCGTCGATGTCGCGGTGCGCCGCCTGCGCCTGAAAATCGACGATCCGTTCCAGCTCAAGCTGATCCACAGCGTGCGCGGCATCGGCTATCGCTTCGACACTCAACCTTGAATGCCCCCATGAATGCCATGACGCCGCTGCGATCCGCCTCTCGTCTGAGCCACTCCCTGACCCTGCGCCTGGCGCTGGTGTTCGCCCTGCTGGCGTTTGTCTCACTGGCGCTGCTGGGCGTGGCGCTGTACCGCGACCTGGAACGCGAGTTGATCCATCGCGACGACATTGCCCTGATCACACGCATCGACCAGTTGCGTACCTTCCTCAACGACAGCAACACCCTGGACCTGATCAAGGCCAAGCCCGCGCTGTTCCAGAACATGATGGGCAACCGCGAGGCCCTGTTGACCATCGGCACCCCGGGCCAACCGCCGTTGCTGGTGGTCAATCCGGGCAACCTGACAATGCCGGTGCTGACGCCGGTGGCGATGGATCATCGACTGACCCTGGACGACGTGCAGCATTTGCCCAACGTCAACGGCGTGCCGTTTTCCGCCCTGGCGGCGACCATCGACTCCGGAGACCTGGGCAGCCTGCAAGTGGTGACCGGGCGCCTGATGACCGAACGCACCGCCGTGCTCGCCGATTACCGGCTCAACGTCTACCTGTTCGCCACCGTGGCCGCGATTCTGCTGGCGTTGTCCGGGTATGTGCTGGTGCATCGCGGCCTGTTGCCGGTGCGGCGCCTGGCCCGCCACACCCAGAGCATCGACGTCGGCAACCTCAACGAACGGCTCGACAGCCAGGGCGCACCGCTGGAGTTGCTGCCGATGATCGACGCCTTCAACGCCATGCTCGACCGCCTGGACAAAGGCTTTGTGCAATTGGGTCAGGTATCGACCGACATGGCCCACGAGCTGCGCACGCCGATCAACAACCTGCTCGGCGAAACCCAGGTGGCTTTGCAGCAGAACCGCAGCACCGACGCCTATCAGCAGTTGCTGGCCTCCAATGTCGAAGAGCTTGAACGCCTGGCGCGCATGCTCGACAACATGCTGTTCCTGGCCCGTACCGATCCGCGCAGTGCCTTGCGCCAGCGCCAGGAACTGGATGCCGCCGACGAAATGCAACGCATGGCCGACTATTTCGAAGGCCCGGCGACCGATGTAGGCATCAGCATCAATGCCCAAGGCAGCGGCCTGATCTGGGCCGAGCCCATGTTGCTGCGGCGCGCCCTGGCCAACCTGTGTGCCAACGCCATCAAGTACGGCGCCCCGCATTCCGAGCTGTGCATTCACGCCAACCCGACCGCCGACGGCATCCAGGTACAAGTGCGCAACCACGGCCAGACCATCCCGGCGCAGCATCTGCCCCGGCTGTTCGAACGCTTCTACCGGGTCGATGAATCCCGCGAGCGCTCGGCCCAGTCCAATGGCCTGGGCCTGTCGATCGTGGCGACGATCATGCAACTGCACAACGGCGCCTGCCATGTCAGCAGTGCCGACGGCATCACCTGCTTCGAACTGTTTTTCCCGGCGCGGCAACAGCATGAGTAGCGCCCGGGCGGAAACCGGCCGGACACTTTCGACAAAACATCGCTCAAGGCTGCGAGTCATGGCCTAACCTCATTGGCTAAGTGACTAACAACCCGTCGAGCTCGCCGATGTTCAATGTATGGAAGTCAATGATTTACGTCGCCTTCGCACTGCTGGTGGCGACCCCGGGATGGCTGTCGGCGGCGACCATCGCCGACACCCTTGCTCCCGCCCCCACAGCCCCGGTCATCAGCATCTCCGACAGCGAATTGCTGGGGTTGCAAAGCCAGCTGAACAGCCTCAAGCAGCAGGTTTCCCAGGCCAGCACCTACACCCAGCTGGAAAGCTCGCAGGACCTGGTGCTGGCACTGATCCAGAATATTGAACGCCTCTCCACATCGCTGCTGCCTGGACAGGCGCAGTTGCAGGCGCAACTCAACGTGCTGGGGCCCGTACCGCTCGACGAGAACGCCCAGGTGACGTCCGCCATTACCACCCAACGAGACACCCTCGGCCAGCAAAAAGACAGGATCGACAACCAGCTCAAGACCCTGGCCGCGCTGAAAGTCAGTGCCGCCGAGCTGATCACCCAGATTGCCAGTATTCGCCGCAGCCTGCTGGAGGCGGAGGTGACCCAGCAGACCAACAGCATCCTGAACCCGCGGTTCTGGTCGCCATTGTTCGATCTGCCAGTCGATGACCGCCAACGTTTCAGCGCCCTCGTCCAGCAACTCAATGTCACGCACCAGGCGGCCTGGCAACCCGGTCAACGCGCAATCACCGCCTCCCTGCTGGTGCTGGCCCTGGTCATCTGGAGCCTGGGGCGAAAATTCGCCGGTCGGGGTCTGGCGTGGCTGTGCATCCATCGAATGCCCGAAGGCCGGTTAAGGCGCAGCTCCCTGGCATTGGCCTCGGTACTGGCGACGGTGCTGAGCGCCGGCATCGCCCTGCAATTGCTGCACTTTGCCGCGACCCGGCAACTGCCCTACACCCCGCTGCTGGCCGACCTGGCGCAATACCTGGAAAAGCTGGCCTATACCTGCGTGATGATCACCGGATTGAGCCGCGCGTTGCTGTCGACCAAACATCCTTCATGGCGCCTGCCCGATATCGCCGATCCGGTGGCGCTGGCGATGGAACCCTACCCCAGGCGGCTGGCCAGCCTGCTGCTGGTGCTGGTGACACTGGTGCAGATGAGCAACGTCACCGGCATGAGCGCCGAAGTGGTGTTGTTCGGCCGGGGAATCGTGGCGTTGGTCGTGGCACTGGTGATCGGCGCTCTGCTGTTGCGTGTCAGCAAGACCCGACGGGCGCTGATCGTTGCCGGAGAGACTCCCGAAGGCGTCACCACGTCCGCCGGCCTGATTTATGTGTTTGCCGGCATTGCCGTGGTGGTATCCCTGTTCGCCCTGGTGATCGGTTACGTGACGATGGCACGGTTCATCACCTATGAAATGGTGTGGATTTTCATCGTCTTCGCCGCGTTCTACCTGCTCACGCAGGTGTACCAGGACACCTGCGAATCGCTTTTTTCACCCAGGCAACCAACCGGCAAGGCGATCAAACAGCTGCTGGGCATCGGCAATCCACGCCTGGAGCAGATATGCACCGTGTTTTCCGGGGCGGGCCGCGCCATCCTGATGCTGGTCGGCGTCATTGCGTTGTTTGTTGGCGGCGTAGGTACGACGTTCGGGCAATTGGTCACCAGCACCGCGGCCATTCTCGGTGGCGAAGGGCTGCGCAAGCTGAACATCGTCCCGGACAACTTGATGCGTGCCTTCCTGACACTGCTGATCGGTGTCTACCTGATTCGCACGCTACGCCGCTGGCTGGACGGCGAGTTCCTGCCGAAAACCGAGATGGACCCGGGCATGTGCGCCTCGCTGAGCACGCTGTTCGCCAACATCGGATACGCGTCGATCGTACTGCTCACGCTGTCGTCGCTGGGGATCAAGTGGACCAACCTGGCCTGGATCGTCAGCGCCCTGTCAGTGGGCATCGGCTTCGGCCTGCAGGAGATCGTGAAGAATTTCATCTCCGGCCTGATCCTGCTGACCGAGCGCCCGGTGAAGGTCGGCGACCTGATCAGCATCAGTGGCGTCGAAGGCGACATACGACGGATCAACGTGCGGGCCACGGAAATACAACTGGCCGACCGCTCGATCATGATCGTGCCCAACTCCCACCTGATTTCGCAGAACCTGCGCAACGTCACCCTCGGCGGCAGCGCCCAGGGCGTGGTGATACTCGAACTGATGTTCCCGCTGGATATCGATCCGGAACTGGTGCAAAACCTGCTGATGGACAGCTACACCGAGCACGAATCCATTCTGGATAAACCGGCGCCGTTCTTGCGCTTCAGCCAGTTGAAACCGGAAGGCATCACCTTGACCATCACCGGCTACGTCGGCAGCCCGCGCACGGTCGGGGCGATCAAGAGCGAGTTGCTCTTCGAGATACTCAAACGCCTGGGTGCCGCCGGCATTGAACTGGCGAAACCGCCACCGGCAGCGTGATTGCGGGAGCGACGGTGCGGCAATCCGACCTGCTCGCGATGGTCGCCCTGACAGCCGACCAATCTCCTGCAGATTCACGCAAATCAAACGGTAGGAGCTGGCTTGCCAGCGATGGCAGTCTGACAGCCAACTTGTCTTTGCTGAGCACACCTCACCCACTGTCATTTCTG
>NZ_AKJO01000158.1:0-1240 GCF_000282295.1 Pseudomonas sp. GM33 | reverse complement strand
CGGCAGCTCCTTGTATCTCGACTATCGCTCCATCAGGAGCGATAGTTCTCGACTGATCATCGAGGGAGGGACCTGGAAGCCGCGCAGCTCCTTAGGCTTTTTGCCTGTGACGTAGATTGTGCTCCAGCCCTCCGCACTCACTCGTACAGTTCGAACGGTATCTTGGGCCCGTCTCTGGCGAGAGCCCGCATTCACAAGGTTGGACGGAGTGCAGTGATGATCGCAAGGGACCTAATGGAGGGGTGGTCATGTCCAGATTCGTCGGCGTCGATGTCGCAAAAAACACCTTTGATGTTGCTACTCATTTGCCAAACGGTAAGCACAAAACCAAGGCCAAACTGGCTAACGACTCAAAGGGTTTCAAAGAGTTTGAGGCCTGGTTGCAAAAACAGGTCGAACCTTCGGCCCTGATCGTGATGGAAGCCACCAGTATCTATCATCTGGAACTGGCCGAGTTCATCTACAACAAGGGTTACCGGGTCTGCGTGGTCAATCCGGCCACGACCCACGCCTACGCCGACAGCGAACTACGTCGGATTAAAACCGATAAAAGCGATGCCAAACTAATCGCTGACTTCGCCCGCGAAAAGAATGAAAAGCTTCAGCTGTGGGCGCCGGAGCCGCTGAAGTATCGCCAGCTCAAAGCCTTGGTGCGCCGCTTGGATGATCTCCAAGAGATGGAGCGAATGGAGCGCAATCGTCTGGATGTGTCCGATGAAAAGGTTAAAGCCTCGATCAACTCTGTGCTGCACCACATCGAAAAAGAGATCGCTGAAACGCACAAGGCAATCAAAAATCACATCGATGACGACCCGGACATGCGCGAGATGCGCGACTTGATCGTGACCATTGACGGTATCGGGGAAAAAACGATTGAGCGGCTGCTGGCCGAACTGGGCGACCTGCGCAAATACGACGATCCTCGCAAACTGGTCGCTGCTGCCGGACTGAACCCGAAGCTCCACGACTCGGGCAAGCTCAAGGGGCGCTCTACGATCTCAAAAATCGGCTCAGTGAGTGTGCGTGCGGGCCTCTACATGCCAGGCCTAGTGGCGTTGCAGCATAACGAGGCGATCAAGGCCATGAAAGACCGCCTGAAGGCCAATGGCAAGGCCCCCAAGCAGATCATCTGTGCGGCGATGCGCAAGCTGCTGCACTTCGTTTACGGCGTGCTCAAGTCGGGCCAACCCTACGACCCGAAAATTGCGCTTGCCCGGTGAGGTTCAAGACGGTATCTACA
>NZ_AKJO01000157.1:0-8619 GCF_000282295.1 Pseudomonas sp. GM33 | reverse complement strand
GTGGCGCCTAGGGGTTTTTCGCGAGCGGCTTGGGCGGTGTTGTCGAGCATCAAGTCGAACTGACGAACCGCTTCCTCGGCGGTTTGTTCGGTGTCTTGCTTGAGCACATGCCCTGCCTGCATGTAAAGAATGGCAGCCCCCAGCAGTACCGGGAGCAATCCGCTGATCAGGGTGACAGCAATTTTCGTGCTGCGACTGCGGGTTTTGGCTTTCAGCGGCATTCGCGAATCCCGTCACGAAGAAGTAAGGCTCTCAACAACTGGCAGGGCAATACGCCTCCCATAAAGAGTTCGGGTAATGGCCATGATAGTTGGCCCCAGGCGGTTACGCTGCTCAACACAGGTCGAGGCTTTGTGCCAGTTCGATAAAGGCCAGTGTCGCGGGTGATGCCTGGCGTCGATCGAGTACCGCCAGGCCGACCTGGCGCACCACCGTCGGTGACAGCGGTTTTTTCACATAGCGGCTGTCTGATTGATGGGGCAATGAACCTTCGGCGACTACCGTCACCCCGTCGCCACGAGCGACGACATCCAGGGTGCTCATCAGCTGCGAGCAGCGATAACGGATGTTGGGCGTCAGTCGGGCCGCGGTGAACAGGCGTGAAACCAGCTCCGAAGAACCGGCCTCGGTCAGCACAAACGGGACGTCGCACAGGTCCTTCAGGTTCAGGCTGTCGTGAACCGCCAGCGGGTGGTTCGCGGGCAGCAGCGCGACCATCTGGTCTTCGATCAGCGCGACCGTGTCGAAGCGCTCCTCGGGCAACACCACAAAGCCGATGTCGATCCGTCGCTCCTCCAGCCACTGCAGCACCTGGCGGTCTGGGCCTTCGTCGATATGCACTTCGATGCCGGGATGGGCGGCGCGGTACTGCTGCAGAATCAACGGCAACAATTTGATCGATGAAGTCGGCCCGAACGAGCCGATACGCAGCGTACCGCGTTTCATGCCCCGAGCGTCGGCCGCTTCCTGGCGCAGGGTGTTGGCCAGGCCCAGCATCGCGCGGGCGCGCAGCAGCAACTGCTGGCCAATGTCGCTTGGCTCGACCCGGGTTTGATGCCGGCGCAACAACTCGACCCCCAGTTCCTGCTCCAAAGACTTCAAGGCATGGGACACCGCCGATTGGGAAATGCCCAGGCGATTGGCCGCTGGCGTGAAGCCGTGGAGTTCGGCCACGAGGGAGAAAATCTCCAGTTGGGTGAGGGTCATGAGTGTTTACTCATTTTACGATGACTGAATATTAGTTGAATGATAGATCATCTCTCCGCTATCCGACCCTGGAATCTTATGACGATATGTGAGCAAACCCTGTCAAAACCCTCGGATCTGCCGGTGTATCTGAAACTGGCGGGCGTCAGCATGGTGTGGGGCGGCACCTTCGTTGCCGGACGCTTTCTGGCCGACGGCCTCAGCCCGCTGCTGGCTGCCAGCCTGCGTTTTTTACTGGCCAGCGCGGCATTGCTGCTGTTTCTACGCATCGCGCGGATACCGCTGCTCCGGCCCAGCGCCCGGCAATGGCTGCAATTACTCTTGCTTGGCTTTTTCGGGATCTTCTTCTACAACCTGTGCTTCTTTTATGGCCTGCATTACATCAACGCTTCACGGGCATCCTTGATTGTGGCGCTGAACCCGGCGGTGATCGGATTCGCTTCCTGGTTACTGTTCAAGGAGCGCTTGAGCCGGGCGAAAGTCGCCGGTATCGCGATCTGCATGGCCGGCGCGAGCATGGTGATCGTCAGTCGCAACCCGCAGTTATTGGCCGCAGGTACTGATGCCTGGGTCGGCGATCTGCTGATTTTCGGCTGCGTGCTCGGCTGGGGTGTCTACTCGCTGTGCTCCAGAGAGCTGAACCAAACCCTGGGACCGGTGCAAACGGTGACCTGTTCGATTCTGCTGGGCACCGTCATGCTCTGGATGACCTGCATCGTCCGTGGCGAGGTAAGTGTCACTGCGATCACCCAACTGGATGCCCGGCAATGGTTGAGCCTTTTGTACCTCGGCGTGCTGGGTTCGGCGCTGGCGTACATTGGCTACTACGATGGCATCCGCACAATCGGTGCGACGCGTTCCGGGGTGTTCATTGCCTTGAACCCGTTGACCGCGGTGATCCTGGGGGCGCTGTTGCTCGATGAGCCGTTGACGCTGGCCATGTGCCTGGGTGGCGGGTTGATACTGGCGGGGATTTTCCTCTGCAACAAACCCCTTGCGCGGGTAAGGAAAAAGGGGATTTGATACAGAAGGCGGACAAAACGATTTACGCTGTGTAGAATCAGGTTACGCATACAATAATAATCGTCTTCTGGCAGCAGAAGCCTCGCCCGCAAGAGCCTTGGGTCGATAATGAAGATATTCGGGTTTCAACTGATCTACGGTGATTTTCTCGCCCGCAGCGTGCGGGGCATCTCCTGTGCGCCACCCAGCGGTCTCAGCATTGCTTACAACTAACCTTAGTTAATTGATAAAAAATGATGAGGCGCCAACCATGGCAGATTTATACGAAAACCCAATGGGCCTGATGGGCTTTGAATTCATCGAGCTCGCATCGCCGACCCCGAACACCCTGGAGCCGATCTTCGAGATCATGGGCTTCACCAAGGTCGCGACCCACCGCTCCAAGGACGTGCACCTGTATCGTCAGGGCGCGATCAACCTGATCCTCAACAACGAACCCCACAGCGTCGCCTCGTACTTTGCCGCCGAGCACGGCCCGTCGGTGTGCGGCATGGCGTTCCGCGTCAAGGATTCGCAGAAAGCCTACAAGCGTGCCCTGGAACTCGGCGCCCAGCCGATCCATATCGAAACCGGCCCGATGGAGCTGAACCTGCCGGCGATCAAAGGCATCGGCGGCGCGCCGCTGTACCTGATCGACCGTTTCGGTGAAGGCAGTTCGATCTATGACATCGACTTCGTGTTCATCGAAGGCGTTGACCGCCATCCGGTCGGTGCCGGCCTGAAGATCATCGATCACCTGACCCATAACGTGTATCGCGGTCGCATGGCCTACTGGGCCAACTTCTACGAGAAGCTGTTCAACTTCCGCGAAATCCGCTACTTCGACATCAAGGGCGAGTACACCGGCCTGACCTCCAAGGCCATGACCGCACCGGATGGCATGATCCGCATCCCGTTGAACGAAGAATCGTCCAAGGGCGCGGGGCAGATCGAAGAGTTCCTGATGCAGTTCAACGGCGAAGGCATCCAGCACGTTGCCTTCCTGTCCGATGACCTGCTCAAGACCTGGGATCACCTGAAAAGCATCGGCATGCGCTTCATGACCGCACCACCGGACACCTACTACGAAATGCTCGAAGGCCGTTTGCCGAACCACGGCGAGCCGGTGGGCGAACTGCAGGCACGTGGCATTTTGCTGGACGGTTCGTCCGAGTCGGGCGACAAGCGTCTGCTGTTGCAGATCTTCTCGGAAACCCTGATGGGCCCGGTGTTCTTCGAGTTCATCCAGCGCAAGGGCGACGACGGTTTCGGCGAAGGCAACTTCAAGGCGCTGTTCGAATCCATCGAGCGTGACCAGGTTCGTCGTGGCGTGTTGTCCACGGACTAAACCATTACGCCGATAAACCTGTGGGAGCGAGCAAGCTCGCTCCCACATTGTTTTGTGTCGGTGGTTAAGGCCTGCGCTGCCGCACCAGATGCTTGAACCCTTCAAACACCAGCACCAGCACCGCCATCCAGATCGGGATGTAGGTCAGCCATTCGCCGGCCTTGATGCTCTCTCCCAACAACAGCGCCACGCCCAGCAGCAACACCGGTTCGACGTAGCTCAACAAACCGAACAGACTGAACGGCAGCAGGCGACTGGCAATGATGTAGACCACCAGCGCTGAAGCGCTGATCACGCCGAGCAGCGGGATCAATAGCGACAACCATGGATGCTGGTCAAACACGCCAAAACCCTGTGCACCGCTCTGAACGAACCAGAAGGCCACGGGCAGCGTCAACGCCATGTCCAGCCACAAGCCGCCGAGGTTGTCCGCTGCAAGCCGTTTGCGCAGAACGAAGTAAGTCGGATAACCAATGCAGACCAGCAAGGTCGCCCAGGAAAAACCACCGACCTGATATACCTCGTTGACCACGCCCAGGCAGGCGAACACCACGGCGACCTTTTGCAGGTACGACAGGCGTTCGCCATAGGCGATCCGCCCGGTCAACACCATGGTCAGCGGCAGCAGGAAGTAACCGAGGGACACATCCAGGCTGTAGCCGTTGAGCGGCGCCCACATGAACAGCCACAATTGCACGCCGAGCAGGGCAGAGGAGGCGATCAGCGCGCCAATCAGCTTCGGATCGGCTTTGGCGCGCCTTACGATCTCCAGCACGCGCTTCCACTCGCCGGACACCACCATGAACACGGTCATGCACGGCACAGTCAGCAGCATGCGCCAACCGAAGATTTCCACGCCGCTCAAGGGGGTGAGCAGCGACGTGTAGTAATACATGACGGCAAACAGCACCGAGGCTGAAACCGATAGAGCGATACCTTTAGACAAGCTGTCCTCGCGTGATTTTGAGTGAGAGTGAAACGGGCGCAGAGGATACGTGTTTTTTCAGACGAATATTGACCGATCAATCAACACGGAACCTGTGGGAGCGAGCTTGCTCGCGATAGCGGTACACCAGCCAACATTGATGTTGAATGTGAATCTGCTATCGCGAGCAAGCTCGCTCCCACATGGGAAAGGGCTGATCAGCTAATGCGCGGTTTACGCCCGGACACAAAGTGGCTCACATCATTGAACCCCGGTGTCGACGCATGCCCCGGTGTCACCAGCGCATCGATGAACGCCTCATCCTCGGCCGTGATCTTCACCGCCTGCGCCTTAGTGTAGGCGTCCCACTGCGCTTCGGTACGCGGCCCGACAATGGCTGAGGTCACGGCGCTGTTGTTCAGCACCCAGGCAATCGCGAACTCGACGATGCCGACGCCGCGCTCCTGGGTGTATTGCTGGATCTGCTGGGCGATGCGCAGGGATTCGACGCGCCATTCAGTCTCAAGGATGCGTTTGTCCTGGCGACCGGCACGGCTGTTGGCGTCCGGTTTCACATCCTGTGCGTATTTGCCGCTGAGCACTCCGCGCGCCAGCGGGCTGTAGGGCACCACGCCCAGACCATAGTTTTGCGCCGCCGTGATCTGCTCGGTTTCAGCCTGGCGGTTGACGATGTTGTACAGCGGCTGGCTGATCACCGGCCGGTCAACGCCGAGCCTGTCAGCCACGCGAATCACTTCGGCGATGCGCCAGCCACGATAATTGGACAGGCCCCAATAGCGGATCTTGCCCTGGCGAATCAAGTCGCCGATGGCCGACACCGTGACGTCCAGCGGCGTGTTGTGGTCTTCACGGTGCAGGTAGTAGATGTCGAGGTAGTCGGTGCCCAGGCGCGTTAGGCTGGCGTCGATACCGTTGAACAGATGCTTGCGGCTCAGACCGCTGCGGTTGGGCACACCGTCCACGGGGCCGAAGCCGACCTTGGTGGCCAACACCCATTCATGACGGCGGCTGGCGATGGCCTCGCCGACGATTTCCTCGGAACGGCCGTTGGTGTAGACGTCGGCGGTGTCGATGAAATTGATGCCCTGGTCCCAGGCCTTGTCGATGATCCGCAGGGAGTCTTCGGTACTGGTCTGTTCGCCGAACATCATGGTGCCCAGGGTCAGCGTAGACACCTGCAGACCCGAATGCCCCAGTGTGCGATAGCTCATGAGCAAATCCTTTTACCGGTGGGAAAGGCTCAATCAGATACCAGAACAGCACCCTGGAGCAAACGCAAATCCAATCAAATGTGGGAGCGGGCTTGCTCGCGAAGGCAGTGGATCAGTCGACAATATTGTTGTCTGACCCACCGCCTTCGCGAGCAAGCCCGCTCCCACACCGGATTTGTGGGGATCAGGCGCGCAACGTACGAGTCATGCGCAACGCCAGCAGACTGCCGCAGACAATCACCCCCGCCAGCAGGTACAGCGCCGCATCGGTCGAACCGGTGCTGTCCTTGACCCAACCCACCAGGTACGGGCTGAGGAAACCGGCCATCTGGCCCATCGAGTTGATCAGCGCCAGGCCACCGGCGGCAGCGCCGGCACTGAGCAGGGCGGTCGGCACCGGCCAGAACATCGGCAGGCCGGTGAGGGCGCCCATGGTGGCGATGGTCAGGCCGAGAATCGCAATGGCCGGGTTGGCGGCGAAGTTCACCGCGATCAGCAGCCCCAGCGCGCCCATCAGCATCGGCACCACCAGATGCCAGCGACGCTCCTTGCGCAGGTCCGCGGAGCGGCCCACGATCAGCATGAACACTGCCGCCAGCAGGTACGGAATCGCACTGAGCCAGCCGATCACCAGGTTATCGCTGAAGCCCAGGTTCTTGATGATCGACGGCAGCCAGAAGTTGATCGCGTACACGCCGCTCTGGATGCAGAAGTAGATCAGGCCGAAGGCCCAGATCGCCGGGTTCTTGAACACCGCCAGCAGCGAATCCGTCGTGGTTTTCGGTTTGTTGGCCAGGTCTTCAGCGTGGTCGGCTTCCAGCACCGAACGCTCGAACGGGGTCAGCCATTTCGCATTGGCGTAGCTGTCACTGAGCAGGAAGTAAGCCAGCGCACCGAGGATCACGGTCGGAATGCCTTGCAGCAGGAACATCCACTGCCAGCCGGCGAGACCGCCCTGGCCGGCGGCGAAGTGGTTGAGAATCCAGCCGGAGAAGGGGCTGCCAAGCAGGCCGGAGACGGGGATCGCCGACATGAACAGCGCCATGATGCGGCCACGGCGGAAGGTCGGGAACCACTGCGAGAGATACAGCACCACGCCCGGGAAGAACCCGGCTTCGGCGGCGCCGGTGAAGAGGCGCAGGGTATAGAACTCGGTCGGCGTGGTGACGAACAGCAGGCAGGTCGACAGCGTGCCCCAGGTGATCATCATCAGCGCGATCCAGCGCCGCGGGCCGAATTTGCTCAAGGCCAGGTTGCTGGGCACACCGCACAGCACGTAACCGATAAAGAAGATGCCGGCGCCCAGGCCGTACACGGTTTCGCTGAACTTCAGCGCGTCGAGCATCTGCAGTTTGGCAAATCCAACGTTGACCCGGTCGAGGTAGTTGAACAGGTAGCAGATGAAAATGAAGGGGATCAAACGCAGGGTGATGCGCTTGTAGACGGCGTTTTTGTCGTCAGCGATGGCCTCGGACGCTACGGCGCTCTGTGTCATGGCGGCTCTCTCTTTATTATGATTTTTTGCGATGCAAAGGGTAACGTTGATCGCCCGGAGAGTCTCGACCACCCTCAGGGTGGCTGTCTTTGTGCCTGAGCACAGGGTTTGCAACCAAGGCCTGTGCGGGTGAACAACCCGTTCCATCACCGTCTTCAAGGATCACTTGCATGTTCGAACTCGATCACGACCTGGCCCAGGACATCGTCGACCGGGCGATGGCCATTCTGCCGTACAACGTCAACGTCATGGACAGCCAGGGCCTGATCCTGGGCAGCGGCGAACCGGAGCGGGTCAACACCCGGCATGAAGGCGCGCAACTGGTCCTGGCCAACGGCCGCGTGGTGGAGATCGATGCGCAGACGGCGATTCATCTCAAGGGCGTGCAACCGGGCATCAACCTGCCGCTGTTGCTCGATCAGCGCCTGATCGGCGTGTTGGGTATCACCGGCGAACCCGAGCAACTGCGCACCTATGCCGAACTGGTGCGCATGACCGCCGAGATGCTGGTAGCCCAGCGCAACCAGCAGGCCGAACAGCAATGGCGGCGCCAGCGCTGCGATGATCTGCTGGCGCTGCTGCTCAGCGAGGCCGGGGATTCTCCACGACTGGTCGATGAAGCGCAGCAGTTGGGCCTCAAGCCACAAATGACCCGGGTGCCGTACCTGTTCGAACTGGGCCTGGAGCACGCGGCGGGGCAAACCGTCGAGGCACTGAGTGCCTGGTTGACCACCCGCCACCCGGACAGTTGGTGCGTCAGCTCGGCCAAAACCTCGTTGCTCTGGTGTCGGCCGGCCAGTCAGTCGGTCGAGAACGAGCGCTTGCTGGACAAGCTTGACGGCCTCGGCTGGAACATCCTGCGCATTGCCGTCGGTGGGCAAGCCGATGGGCTGGCGGGGTTGCGTCGCTGCTATCGCCGGGTCGGTGACTTGCTGGCCTACGGGCGCGAAGTGTTACCGCGCTCCCGGCTGTTGACGCTCACCCGCTATCGGCTGCCGGTGATGCTCTGGCGCCACCGCAACGACGACGCCCTCGACGAATTGCTCAACCCCCTGCGCAAGGTCATTGCCAAGGACAGCAACGGTCAGTTGCTGGCAACCCTGCGCAGTTGGTGTGAACACGACGGCCAGAGCCAGGCCTGCGCCGATGCGCTGGGCATTCATCGCAACAGCCTGCGTTACCGCATGGAGCGGATTGCCGAGCTCAGCGGCGTCGATCCGCTGCGACTCGATGGGATGCTCGCGTTGTATCTGGGCGTGCAACTGCTGCCCGAGCCAGACTCAATTTCGTGAGCGACAAAATCCCCCTGTAGGAGCGAGCTTGCTCGCGAAAAACCAGAGGACGCCGCGGTAAGTCTGATTTCCCGCGTCATCGTTACCCTCCATCGCGAGCAAGCTGTTCTGGTCAAGTT
>NZ_AKJO01000156.1:0-10685 GCF_000282295.1 Pseudomonas sp. GM33 | reverse complement strand
TCGCCAGCAGGCTGGCTCCTACAGTTTTCGGCGTGGGCATGGCCCCTTGTGGGAGCTGGCTTGCCAGCGATGGTCGTTAACGATAACGCGTATGAACTGGGTAAACCCGGCCTATGTTCAGGCTTGCGCGGCGCTGAGCTCACCAGTGACCGTGGCGTTCTTGCGCACCGCTTGATACAGCAGGCTCGATACCATGAACCCGACAACGGCCAGCAGGCTCATCAACGAGAAGACGTAGTTGTAGCCTTGTTGACCCGGGAAGTGGTCGAGTATCGCGCCATAGATGACGTAGGCGAACATGCCCGGCGCATAGCCGATCAGGCAACCAATGCCAAAGGCCGAGCCCGTGATGTGCTGGGGAATGCCGACTTCACCCATCGGTGCCCAGAACACACCGCGCATGGAAAATACAATCAACGCGAAGGAGAGGGTGGCCGCCATGCCTGCGTAGATGTAACCCGGGCTTTTCGGGATGAGCATGATGACGCCCATCAGCGGCAACAACGCCAGGAATGCCCACTTCAGATAACGACTGGAACTCTTGAACTGCTTGTCGGCAATGAAGCCGCCAGCGGGGCCGCCGAGGATCTTGAGGAAGTACTGGTTGATGATCCCGTAAGCCCCCACCAGGGCCACGGGCAGTTCGTACATGTCCTTGAGGTAGGGAATGAAATAGGTCAGGCCGCAGTACACGATGTAGACCATGAACACGTTGAGGCTGACCAGCCAGATGCCCGGCACCTTGATGGCCTCGAGCAGGTTCGACAGTCCGTTCTTCGACTTGACGGTCGACTGGGTTTTGCCGCTCTTGAGCAACAGCCAGGTCAGGGTACCGGCAAGAATGTCGATGACCGAGTAGAACAGGATCGCCGATTTCAAGCCGTTTTCACCGGAACCCATGGCGACGAAGACGCCCAGCGCAGAAAACGCGACCAGGGTATCAATGACGCCACGCCCGCCTTCGAGCAGGCCGAACAGGCGTCCCTGTTCCTTATCGTCACCCAGGTTGCGGATGGCCTTGAGCAGCGATGGCCAGAAGAAGCAGTCGGCACACACGGCCAGCAGGCAGAACACAACCAGCAGATTGCTGAACGGCGGAAAGGTCGCCAGGTAAAGCCCCAGGCCCCCGGTACCGATCAGGCCGAGGGGGATCAGCTTGCGTGTGTCGTACCGGTCGGCGAGCATGCCGCCCACCACGAACAGCGCGGTGGCGACGATGGCGTTGGCGCTCAGCAGCACGCCGATTTCAGTGTGGGACAGCCCCATGAATTCTTGCATGGGGATGTAGAAGGCGTCCTTGAGGCTCGCCAGCTTGTAGACGGTGCCGCCACCGAGGATGAGAATCAGGAATCTGAGCCATTTGGCCTTGTCATGGGATGTCATTATTGTTCTCCAGGCGTATTGGGGTAGGCAGTGCCGCTCGGCACCTCAGGTTCAGGCGTCAGCGCAATGCGCCAGGGTCAACTCGGCCAGGGTTCGGAACTCGGCCAGCAGACCTCGTACATAGGCGACCTGGTTGTTTGCCCAGCGGTGCTCATCGGCCAGCATTCGCTCCAGCGAGAAGCCTTGCGGCAGGGCTGTTTCACTCATTTCCCGGTACGCAATGAACGGGTCGGCGGCTTCGTCGAACTGGCGGAACGCCGGGGCCACGTAGTGGTTTTCCTGCTCGAGAATGAAGGCGATCACTTGCGGGGTCGATTCGCCGAGCATCAGCAGTTCGAACAGCATGCGTGCGCTGGGCAGGTCGTCTTCGTCACTGCCTTGCAGCACGCCGTAATGCCCGAAGCCGTTTTGCTCAGGCACGATGCGCACACCCTTGAGGTGGGTCTGGCGTATGTGCGGGGCCAGGGCGCGCAGGGCCGCCAGGGGCTGCTCGCAGGCATTGATCATGTTGCCGAAGTCGAACAGGGCGTGCAGGCGCGGGTGGTTCAGCCGGCTCAGCAGTTGCGCGATCTCGCCGCTCTTGAGTTCCTCGTGCTGCTCGAAGTCGAAGAACAGGTCGTGCTCGTCTGCCTGTTGCGCGAGGTAGTGCAGGTCGGACTCGATCACGTCCATGACCCGGGACAGCGCCCCTTCGTAGCGTGAGTAGACACGGATGTTGCGGGTGCCCAGCGCCTTGGCGATGGCGATCACTTGATCGACATCTTTTTTCAGGGTGCTGCTGATTTCCAGATGCACGTCCAGCCCGAGGGCATTGGCCTTGGCCGCGAACGCCTGGAGCTGCGCGGCGGTCATTTGGCTCAGGCTGTTTTCCTCACCGTCGAGCAGGTGCAGGCTCAGGCCCTGGAGTTCGTGGCGATAGGCGAAGTCCAGCAGGTCGGCAGGGGTGACACGGCCGTGGGTCAGGTTGGTCAGCAAGGGGTAGGCATGGGCAAACAGGCGCAGTTGCCCAAGTCGGTCGAGCAACTGGCGGGCCAGCGCCTCGGTCAGTAGCGGGGGGGCCTCGGCCTCGACAGCCTTATGGCTGAGCAAGGCGTTGAATCGTTCCTGGATCTTATTGTTCATTCGAGTCGTTCCTGGTTCAGACACCGGGTCTACCGGCGCAGCCTTTATCGCGCCAGTCAGGAACTCTCGATAGATCCATTATCAGTTAAATCATAAGACCACTTGCCCGGCGTCAGGTGGCCGGCTGCAGGTAGCCCATTTTGTCCAGGGCCTGGGCCAGCGCTTCGACCCGCGCCTGGGCCTGGTCTTCGGGGGTGCTGGCAAAGCCGATCAGCAGCGCCGGCGGCAGGACATGTTCGACGCAGTAGTCGCTCAGGGGATAGGTGTGAATGCCATGCTGGTCGAGCGCCCTGGCCAGGGCATCGTCATCGAGATGCGCGGGTAACCAGGCGATCAGGTGCATGCCGGCTTCCACCGGAGTGACTCTGAAGAAAGTCCCCAGTTGTTCCTGCAGCTGTTCGACCAGTGCCTGCTGGCGAGCCTGGTACAGGGCGCGCATGCGCCGGATATGGCCGAGGAAGTGGCCCTCGCGCATGAAGTCCGCGGTGGCGGCCTGAAGCAGGGTAGGCGGGCTGCGATCCATGACGGCCCGCAGGGTGCAGAAGGGTTCGACCAGGGCGTTGGGCAGTATCACGTACCCCAGTCGCAGCGAGGGAAAGAGCACCTTGCTGAAGGTCCCTGCGTAGATGACCCGGGCCCACTGGTCCATGGCATAGAGTGCCGGCAGGGGGCGGCCGTTGTAGCGAAACTCACTGTCGCAATCGTCCTCGATGATCCAGCTTTGATTCTGCGCGGCCCAGTCGATGAGCTCCTGGCGTCGCCCATAACTCATGGTGACGCCCAGGGGATGCTGGCGAGACGGCGTGGTAAACACCAGGCGGGCGTCAGGACACAACGCCAGGCCTTGGCGGACATCGATACCCTGTTCGTCGATACGCAACGGCACGACCTGGCCACCCTGGGCCTGGAGCGCAATGCGCGCCGCGATATGCCCCGGATCTTCCATCCAGAAGCTGTCCTGTGGATTGAGCAACAGCATGCCCAGCAGGTTGAAGGCTTGCTGGGCGCCGGACACGATGACCACCTGCTCGGCACTGCAATCAATGCCGCGGGCATCGAAGACGTACTCGGCAATCGCCTCGCGCAGGGCCAGCAACCCCTGCAGTTCGCCATAGCCGAGCATGGCCTTGGTCGGCTTGTGCAGGTGGCGGTTCAACAGGCGCTTCCAGACCGATTGCGGGAACGCATCGTAAGCACTGTGACTGGGCAGGAATGACGTCGGGCTGTCCGTAGCCCAGCCGGCATAGGACACGCCACGGAAATGATCGCTGCGCAACGACAGCATCGACTGGCTGAGGTCGGACAGGCGAGGCGGCTGGCGCGGCTGCTCGTCATCAATGCCGCGGCCTTCCCATTCATGGCCGACGTAAGTCCCGGCCCCGGTCCGCGACGTCAGGAAACCTTCGGCAATCAGTTGATCGAACGCATTGAGAATGCTGATTCGCGACAGTTCGAGCTCCTTGCTCAGGGTCCGCGTGGACGGCAGGCGCACGCCGCCCTGAAGCCTGCCACTGAGAATCTGTTTGCGAATCTGCAAGTAGAGTTGGCGGTACAAGGGGGTGGAACTGGCACGGTCCAGCTCGATACCCGACAACAGCAAACCTGCGGAGGATTTCATTATTCGTTCGTCTGGATGGAATGTGGTCTGGCCTGATCGCGGTCAGGCATCCGGGTGCGAAAGGGTAGCGAGGGGGGCTGGATAAGTCATCCACCCCAGCGTCACAATAACAGGGCCGGCGAGTGCGGCATTGCACTAACCGGTCTGGTCATGGTCCATAACCCCCGCACGACCCTCAGCGGTCGAACCGACCGGCCCCGCATCGGTAATTGATCAAGGACAGTGAAAGCATGCTCGCCGCCACATAATCAGCAACCCCTCCACCCGGTTCCGTGAATCGGGACTCGCCGTACGTTTACCCCTTAATTCCTTTCGAAGATCTGACCCATGTACCTACGCAAAATTGCAGTTGGGCTGTCGGCCCTTGTTTTGCTCTCGCCCGGGGCGCAAGCCCGCAGTCTGCTGGACCTCCTCAAGCCACCCGCCGCGCAACACGAACAAGCGTCCCGCTCAGGCTCGATCAGCCAGAGCGCGGCCCTGAACCTCTACTCAAGCAAACAGAAACAGGCCTCGTTCGATGGCTGTGCTGATCTGTTCCCGGCAGCGAAACCGATCAACACCGCCACTGTGCCTGCCTCCATGAAACCCCTGGCATTGTGTTCCGACAATTTCGCAGTGCTGTACTCGCAAACCAGCAAGACCCCGCTGGTGGTGGTTGAACGCCTGAATGCGGCCCAGTTGCGCGATGCCAAAGGGGAGGAGCGCACCAACCAGTTCTACCCGGACCCACGCATTCCCAAGGGTGGGCGTGCAGAGTTGAGCGACTACCGCAGCCAGCATCCGGCCGTGGACCGTGGTCATCAATCCCCGGCAGCCGATGCACCGAACCCCAAGGCAATGGCCCAATCCTTTGCGCTGTCGAACATGGTGCCGCAAGACCCGACCAACAACCGCAAGATCTGGAGCAAGGTCGAGTCGGATGTCAGGAAGTTTGCCACGCGAGCCGATGGCAACGTGTTCGTCTTTACCGGTCCGCTCTTCGATCCAGGCCACTCGACCGTCGGCGACAACCAGGTCTGGGTGCCAACGCGCCTGTTCAAGCTGGTGTACGACGCCTCGTCCCAACGGGCCTGGGCCTACGTACTGCCCAACGCTGAAACCCGTGTCCAGAAGCCGATGGACTACGACACTTTCGTGAAGAACACCGGGCTCAAATTGCTCGGGAACCTGCCCGTTACAGGTTCCGCCGGGCGCACTTGACGGCTGGATGAGCAGCACCCCACAGGTTGGAGGCAACCTGTGGGGTGCTGCATTCCCGGACAAGGAGGGCGCCTGATCGCCATGAGCATGCCCAGGCGGTCCAGTAAAAAATCAGCAAGAAGTAACAGTTTGTAAATTTGAACTATACCCAATAGGGAAATCGCTCGTGGCCCCGGGACATGATGCCTCCCCAGATACTCGTCCCAGGAACTTCAACGTCGGACAGATCGAGAAATTCTGGTCATGAAGGCTTTGAAAATCGCTGCCAGCAAATGCGATGCGTTTACAGGCTCAAGGTCTGATTAAGCATTAGCCCCTGTCCGGCCGTGTGCTGCACGTCGCCAGGCCCAGGTTCAAGACTCTGAACAAGGCAAGGAGTTTGCGATGGCTGATTCAAGCAAGAAAATGAGCCTGATGGGGCTCACGACGCTGGTAACGGTCAACATGATGGGCTCGGGCATCATCATGTTGCCCACCAACATGGCTCAACTGGGTGCCGTCTCGCTGCTGTCATGGATCTTCACCGCGATCGGCTCGATGGCTATCGCTTACTGTTTTGCCCAGTGCGGGGTCTTCTGTTCGCGTTCCGGCGGCTTGTCCGCCTACACCGAAGAGGCCCATTCGAAGTCGGGCTTTTTCCTCTGCTCGTACCTGTACTTTCTCTCCCTGGCCATCGCCAACGTGGCCGTGGCCATTTCGGCGGTGGGCTACATGACCGCCTTCGTGCCCTGGCTCGGCACGGGTGCCATTCCACTGTGCATCGGCACGATCTCGCTGATCTGGCTGACCACCTTCGCCAACTTCGGCGGCCCGGGCATCACCGGCAAGATCGGTGCGTTCACGGTGTGGGGCGTGATCATTCCGGTCGCGGGCCTGAGCATCATCGGCTGGTTCTGGTTCAAGCCCGATGTGCTGGCCGCCGCCTGGAACCCCAACAGCCTGCCGATTTCCGAAGCCATCAGCAAAGCCATTCCCCTGACCCTGTGGGCCTTCCTGGGCATGGAGTCGGCGGCCCAGGCCACCGATGCCGTGGAAAACCCCAAGCGCAATGTGCCACTGGCCTGCCTGTTCGGGACCCTCGGTGCCGCCGTGGTCTATGTGCTGTCGACCACCGTCATCCAGGGCATCATTCCCAACGCCGAACTGGCCAAGTCTTCGGCGCCTTTCGCGCTGGTATACGCCACGATATTCAATCCGATGGTGGGCAATATCGTCATGGCCCTGGCGGTCATGGCCTGCGTCGGCTCGCTGCTGGGCTGGCAATTCACTCTGGCGCAAACGGCGAAAATGACGGCTGACCAGAACCTGTTCCTCAAGCTGTTCAGCAAGGTCAACTCGATGAATGCGCCCGTCGTCGGCATGATCGTCTGCGGCGTGCTGCAAACCCTCATGGCCCTGTCGACCATCTCGCCCGACGCCGCCGCGCAGTTCAGCAAGCTGGTCAGCCTGGCCGCGGTCACCAACCTGATCCCCTATATCACTGCGCTGACCGGCCTGCTGGTGATCATGCACAAGGCCGGGGTCTCGTCAGCGATTCGCACGCGTAACGTGGTGGTCTTGCTGATTGCCGTCACGTACTCCCTGTATGCCCTGTATGCCTGCGGCAAGGACGCAGTGATGGGCGGCACCCTGGTACTCGCTGTCGGCTACCTGCTCTACGGATTCCTCGCCAAGCGCTTCACCGAAGTGCCAGTGACCAATCAGGCCAGGGCCGCAAATCCTCAGGCGTAGCCATCAGGACTGCACAGACATCTGCATACGGGGAAACCGGACATGAACGTACCATTTGCCACAACCACCAGACTGCTGCTTACCTTCGCACTCTTGACGCTGCCGCTGGTAGCCGGCGCCAACACCCTGGAACGCGTGCGCAGCAGCCACACCTTTAACCTGGGTTACTTGCCTGACCTGGCGCCCTTCAGCAAGCAGGAAGGCGACAAGGCCAGCGGTTACGCCATCGACCTGTGCCTGAAAGTCGCTGACAAGCTCAAGAGCGAGCTGGGCCTGTCCGACCTGCAAGTGCACTACCAGCCGGTCACGGTTGCGGACCAGGTCAGTGCCGTCAGCCAGGGCAAGGTGGATATCCTCTGCACGCCGACAGCGCCTACCCTGGAACGGCGCAAGATGATCAGCTACTCCATCCCGATCTACACCGCCGGCCTCTCGGTCGTGGTACGCAAGGATGCGCCTGAACCCTTGCTCAATGTGCTCAATGGCAAGGTCGCGAATGCCGGCCCGACCTGGCGTGCCAGCATCAACAACGGCCTGGCCAACCAGACCTACGCGACCCTCGAGGGCGGGGTGACCGAAGACTGGATTCGCGAGCGGATGCGCCTGCTCAACGTGATCGCCTCGCTGGTGACCGTGGCCAACAACGACGAGGGCGTCAAGCTGGTCGCCGAGGGCAAGGCCGATGCCTTCTTCTCCGAACGCATGCTGCTGCGAAATGAAGTCGCCAAGGGAGGTGCGGCGCAGAACCTGATGATCCTGGACCGCATCTTCGAGTACTCGCCGGTGGCGATGATGGTCGATCGCAACGACGAAGACTTCCGCCTGCTGGTCGATACGGCCCTGAGTGAAGCCTATTACTCGGGCTTTGTGGAAAAGGCCTACGACCAGTATCTGGGCGGGAGCAACCTTACCGTGAAGAGACTGTTCAGGGTCTATGCATTGCCTTAGCGGCATCTTGCAAACCTGTGGCGAGGGAGCTTGCTCCCGCTGGACTGCGCAGCAGTCCCTCTTTTTGGGGGCGCTACGCACCCCAACGGGAGCAAGCTCCCTCGCCACAGGTGATGCAATGGGTTCGGAGCCGCATCAATGGGCGAGGACCATGCCCAAGCAGGAATCGCCCTGTCGCCACTATCGGTTAAAACGCTCGGCCAGGCTGTGCAGGTAGTCGGCCATGACCTCAAGATCCTGGCTGATCGCGGCGCCTTGTTTGGCCTGCCCGGCGCTGTGATCACAGAGTTGGGCAATACGCGTGATCTGCTGATTGATGTCTTCAGCCACGTGACTTTGTTCTTCAGACGCCGAGGCCATCTGCTGGCTCATCCCGGTAATCCGGGTGACGGCCTGACTGATGCCGACCAGCGCCGACTGCACCGCCTCGACACGCTGCATGCTTTCGCGGGAGATCTGCTCGCCACGGCTGGCCGTGGACACTGCGCGATCGGCACCGTCGTACAGCGAAGCAATGATGCCGTGGATCTGTTCGGTGGAGGTGCGAGTGCGTTGTGCAAGGGAGCGCACCTCGTCGGCAACCACGGCAAAACCGCGACCTTGCTCACCGGCCCGGGCCGCCTCGATGGCCGCATTGAGCGCCAGCAGGTTGGTCTGTTCGGCAATGGAGGTGATGACATCCACGACACTGCCGATCGATTGCGTTTCACTGGCCAATGCGTTGACCGCCTTGCCGATCTCGTTGACCGCCTCATGCATGGTTTCCATGGCGCTCAGGCTTTGCCGGGCCAGCTCACTGCCGTCACGCGTCAACTGGTCGGCCTGCGATGCAGCATGCGCGGTGCTGATGACGTTTTGGGTGACTTCCTGGATGGTGGCGGCCATCTGTGAGATGGCGGCGGCTGACTGATCGGTTTCACTGCGCTGACGATCAAGCGACTGTGCTTGCGATCCGGAGAGTTCGGATGACTGCGCGGCCTTGGCCTTGACATTGACCCCGGCATCGACGAGTCGGCTCAGGGCGGTCTGCAAACGCGCTTCCTCACTGACCATGGCCATGTCCAGGCGACCTTGGGGACCATGGTTGTCGCTGTAGGTGAGCGCGACCAAAGGATCGGAAAAGGCTTTCGGATGCTCGGCCAGGGTGCGCTCGATGGCCCTGCGATGCCGGGACTCGATCAGGTACCAGGCCATACACAGACTCGCCACCATCAGCCCCTGTGCCGCCGTATTGGGCAGCCACTGCTCGGCGAGCAATGAAACTGCGCCAGCGATCAGCAACGGCCAGCCGTGTTGCAGCGGCCGGGAAATTCGCGTTTTCAGGGAAACGATGGGCTTGCCGGCCCGCATCCGTGCATAGAGTGCTGCAGCCCGACGGACCTGGTCGCGGCTGGGCAGCGAACGAACCGACTCGTAGCCACTCAGGCGTCCGTTTTCATGGATGGGCGTGACGTAGGCACTGACCCAATAGAAATCACCATTTTTCGCGCGGTTTTTCACAATGCCCATCCAGGGTTTGCCTTGCTTGATGGTGTGCCACATGTGAATGAATACCCCGGGAGGCATGTCGGGGTGTCGAACCAGGTTATGGGGCTGGCCCACCAACTCGTCGTAGGTGAAACCGCTGATGGCAACAAAGGCCTCGTTGCAGTAGGTGATCCGGCTATCGAGATCGGTCGTGGAGATCAATCGTTGTTCGGCGGGAAATACTCTTTCATGCTCGGTTACGGGCAAATTCACGCGCATACGATGCGACCCCTCGGATTATTATTATGATGTTGAGCCTGTAAACCAGCACGGGCCCGCCTTCAGATCGCGGGATTCAACGCGTGCGGGCCCGGAGAGGAATTTATGGAGGGGGGAGGTCGACGGCCATTCATTCGACGACAATTTCTTTTCATTTCATGACAAGTCCACGATGTCGCTGTGGAATCATGGGTAACGTCGAATCGAGTCGGTTTCGGGGCGCGAGGCATCACCTCGGATGACGGATGTCGCCGCCCCTCTATTCAAGGCAGGTTTGAGGCATGGCGGGCAAGCCATGGAGAAAGGCCGCAATCTGCTGGCTATTGCGCAAATGCACCACGGGAATACGCGGGCCCATGGCCAGGCGCACCGCTTCGATACCCGGGCGGTAACCTCGATCGAAATTCCACACGAACCCAAGGAACGTCAGGAACGCCCGGTCGAGCTTCTCTGCGCAGCCGGCTGCAAGGTCAGGGCGAGGACGGTTCATGAGGCTGCGCAGGATCACCCGGGCGAAGCAGGTGAGTCGCGGCGTATCGAGCCAGATGATCAGGTCGGCCCGGGGCAGGCGCAGGTCGAAGGTGCGCCGGGCATAGTTGCCTTCACAAATCCAGCTATCCGCTGCGATCGCTGCGCTGACCCGCGCGCGGAACTGCTCAGCATCGGGTTCGATCCAGCCGGGCTCCCAGAACAAGGTATCGAGGTGCACCACGGGCAGCCCCAGATGCTTGCCGAGGGTGCGGGCGAGGGTGGATTTGCCGCTGCCGGCATTGCCCAGAATAACAATCCGTTGCATGAGTGACGTCCTGTCGAAAAAAAGATTCTTTACGCATTCCCGGGGAACTACTGTAGGAGCCAGCCTGCTGGCGATGGACTCAAGTGCGCCGCGTTTATCCAGTTCACCCGCGTTATCGTTAACGACCATCGCTGGCAGGCC
>NZ_AKJO01000155.1:0-16381 GCF_000282295.1 Pseudomonas sp. GM33 | reverse complement strand
GCCTGCTCGCGAAGACGGTCTTACAGCCAACCAATTTCTTGGGGCTGTACTCGGCACCTGTGGGAGCGGGCTTGCTCGCGAAGACGGCCTTACAGCCAATGAAAATCCTCTGCCTCACACCATCAAAATGGCCAGAAATTGTAAATGTCAGAGAGGGCTGTAGGACCAGGAGTGAGGCTACACCGCCTTGCGTCGTTGCCTACAACTACGCCAGAATCCGCCGGCTTGTGGGCCTTGACCCCCGACTCTATCGTTACCCGATCGTTGCAAATTCAGCGATCGGGTTTCGCAGCCCAGGTTAATCAAGGCGCTCAGCGCCACCATTGCCTTGCAGTTGGCGCTTTTGTTCGCCCACTGTTTTGCGTTATGGCGGCTGTGCGCGGGAGACTTTCGGGTCTGCCGGGTTCCTTGATTCCCGGTCTGCGAACCTGCGTATGGCCGCC
Organism: Pseudomonas sp. GM33; assembly: GCF_000282295.1. Classification (NCBI taxonomy): domain Bacteria; kingdom Pseudomonadati; phylum Pseudomonadota; class Gammaproteobacteria; order Pseudomonadales; family Pseudomonadaceae; genus Pseudomonas; species Pseudomonas sp. GM33. The sequence continues at coordinate 15,938 of NZ_AKJO01000155.1, read as the reverse complement.
ACCTTCTTCGTTTCGCAGCGAATTGTGGCGGCTCCATCAATCAAGGAGCTTCGTCATGGTCAAACCCACACCCAATCCCCCCGAATCAGAAGCCGATACCACCCAACGTGCATCCGGCCTCCACCTGAAACCCGCCATCCTCAAAAACAACGCACCCCACAACCCCAGCACGATGTTCACCATCGCGCCGAACATCGACACCGAAAGCCTGTTGACCCATGCCTGTGAATCGCTGGCGTCGGCGAGCGTCATGGCCAGTGATTTCGCAACATTCCTGGATGGCCCGCAACGCAGCATGTTGCTGGGGATCCAGCAGGTGATCATGCTGGCGGACCTGGCGGTCAACCGCGCACTGGATAACGTTGCCCCGCTGGACTAAACGCCGAGCTTTTGTGGCGAGGGGGCTTGTCGGATCGCCGCACCGCCCCGTTGGGGGGCGAAGCACCCCCAAAAAAATGGTCCTTACGTTCATCTCCGGGAAACCGGGTAACTGCTTTTAGGGCCGCTGCGCAGCCCAACGGGGGCAAGCCCCCTCGCCACAGGGTTTGTGTACGCCAGAACGCTTCAGGCGCTTTCCAGCATCTTGATCAAGTGCTCCGGCCACACCGTTTCTCGGGTCTCACGCAGTTCGGCTACGGACCACCACTTATGGTCCGCCATTACCCGAACTTCGTGAGCCGTCCACCCTTCACGGGACAGACGTTCACTCTCGGTATGAACCACAAAATACCGTTCAACCGACAGCACCGTTTCACCACTGGGCAACATCATCGGAAAACTGCGCTCTGCAACGCTGGCTCCCACGGCTGCGACAATCAGCCCGGTTTCTTCAAACAGCTCACGAACCGCCGCCGCCTCAAAGGATTCACCCGGCTCAAGCCCGCCACCGGGTGTCGCCCAGTGGCTTTGGCCGTCGAGGGCATCGCCTTTGTGCCTGAAGTGAAACAGCAGAACCTGTTGCGAGGGATTGATCACCAGCAGTCTTGCGGAATTGCGTTGGCGCATTTTTTTCTTTCCATAGAGTGCCGCGAACCGCAGCTTTCACTGCGGCTCGTGACGGTAAAGCTCATGTCGGCGTTGTTACACCGAAAGGGTCAAGCCACCACCCGATAACACGGCACATACGCCGCGCCGCCCGGCAGTTTCATGCGGTGCTGGGCGACGAAGGCTTTGAGCAGCAGGTCCAGCGGTTGCATGATCGCCGCGTCACCATGGATCTGGTAAGGCCCGTGCTCTTCGATCAGGCGGATGCCCTTGTCCTTGACGTTGCCGGCGACGATGCCGGAGAACGCGCGGCGCAGGTTGGCCGCCAGTTCGTGGGAGGGCAGGTCGAGGCTCAGTTTCAGGTTGGCCATGTTTTCGTGGGTCGGGTCGAACGGGCGCTGGAAGCCTTCGTCGATTTTCAGCAGCCAGTTGAAGTGGAACGCATCGTTGCGCTCGCGGCGGAACTGCTTGACCGCCTTGAGGCCCTGGGTCATCTGGCGCGCCACTTCGGCCGGGTCATCGATGATGATCTGGTAGTGCTGCTTGGCGGCGTCGCCCAGGGTGGCGCCGACGAACGCGTCCAGTTGCTCCAGGTACGGTGCGGCATGTTTCGGCCCGGTGAGGACGACCGGGAAGGGAATGCCTGCGTTGTCCGGGTGCATCAGGATGCCCAGCAGGTACAGGAACTCTTCGGCCGTACCGGCGCCGCCCGGGAAGATGATGATGCCGTGGCCGACACGGACGAAGGCTTCCAGGCGTTTTTCGATGTCCGGCAGGATCACCAGTTCGTTGACGATCGGGTTCGGCGCTTCGGCGGCGATGATGCCGGGTTCGGTCAGGCCCAGGTAGCGGCCGCCGTGGATGCGTTGCTTGGCGTGGGCGATGGTCGCGCCTTTCATCGGGCCTTTCATCACGCCGGGGCCACAACCGGTGCAGATGTCCAGGCTGCGCAGACCCAGTTCGTGGCCGACTTTCTTGGTGTATTTGTATTCTTCGGTGTTGATCGAGTGCCCGCCCCAGCACACCACGATCTTCGGCTCGACGCCGGGGCGCAGGGTGCGGGCGTTGCGCAGCAGGTGGAAGACGTAGTCGCTGATGCCCTGGGAGTTGCTCAGGTCGATGCGCTGGCTGTCGAGTTCGTTTTCGGTGTAGACGATGTCACGCAGGGCGCTGAACAGCATTTCCCGGGTGCTGGCGATCATTTCGCCGTCGACGAAGGCGTCGGCCGGGGCGTTCAGCAGTTCCAGGCGTACGCCGCGGTCCTGCTGGTGAATGCGGATCTCGAAATCCTTGTAGGCTTCCAGAATGGTCTTGGCGTTGTCGACATGGGCGCCGGTGTTGAGGATGGCCAGGGCGCACTGGCGGAAGAGGGTGTAGGTGCTGCCGGAACCGGCCTCGCTCAATTGCTGGACTTCCCGTTGCGAGAGCGTTTCCAGGCTGCCTTTTGGACTGACGGAGGCGTTGATAACTTGGCGTTGGGTCATTCAATGATCCTTAAAACGATGTCATTCACACAGCAACTACGAATGGCATCCGAATAATGTGTATTCATGAAAGAAGATGGCACGAACTGCGCGGTCTCGCCATGTCCCCCGCTTGACGATGAAAAGATGAAAAGGAGCCCCAGCATAGCTAAATCCCCCGCAGAGGGGATAATGGCCCGCTGTCTTTTTGCCTCAGACCCCTTTTTACCCTTTCAGCTCAGGAAACCCGACGCAATGTTCGAAATCCAGCCGATGAACGCTGACACCTACCGGCAACAGACGCGGCGCAGCACGGTCATCATTGCCCTGATCTTCCTGGCGCTGGCGATGCTGCTGTCCTCGGCGGCAGTGGCGCTGTTCGGCACGCCCGGGGGCGACAATCTGCGCTTCAACGTCGGTGGCGTGTTCGTTGCCGTGCTGGTGATGGTGGCGCTGATGCGCAAGGTGTTCTGGCGCCAGGCGTGGATGGCGCCGGCGGTCTACAGTTGGCAGCTCAAGCGCAGCCTGATGAGCATCACCAATGTCATGCATCATGTAACGGCGGCCGTGGAACGGGGTGATCCGGTTGCGATGAAGCTGTTGCGTTTCTACCATTTGGGCTTGAACCAGATGCATCAACTCGATGGCAACTCCAGTGACCATGGCCAGTTGATCCGCGAAATGGACCAGCACAAGGAACGGATGCAAGCGCAGGGCATTGAAATCCAACAGACACGGCTCGATCCGGCGTGGCTTGAGGCGGTTAAGCAGGCGCCGCGCTAACATCATGGCGAGCGCGGCTCGGACATAGTGAGCAAAAACGGCGATCAGGAAGGTTCGTCCGTCATCGACACAGGGAGCACCATGGGACATCCATTGATCAACGATCAAATTGAAATGCTTCGGCCAGCCGTGGCAAGGCTCAAGGTCCGCTCGGCGGTGACCTTGCTGGTGGCGGTGTGCCTGTCGATGGTGGCTATCGTGATCTGGGAAGCCTGGAGCTCACGCCAGTACCACCTGCATGACAAGCAAGTGGTGATGTCCAATCTGGCGCAGACCCTGGCTTCGCAAGCGCAGGCAACGATCAAGCAGGCCGATACGCTGCTGTTCACGCTGGTCGATCGCCTGGAACACGACGGCGTGGATCAATCCCGGCTGCCGGCATTGCTCAATGCCCAGCGCAGTGAGTTGAGCCAGCTCCATGGCTTGTTCGTTTTTGACGAAAACGGGAAGTGGCTCGCCAATTCCAATGGCGCCGGCCAAACCGGCGTCAACAATTCCGACCGCGAATACTTCATCTTCCATCGCGACAACCCCAGCCGAGGGCCGCACATCGGGCCGTCGATCAAGAGCCGGTCGAGCGGCGAGTGGATCCTGACGGTTTCGCGTCGGCTCAATCATCCCGACGGCAGTTTTGCCGGCGTGGCGCTGGCGACGATTTACCTCACTCATTTCCTGCAGCTCTACGACAGCATCGACATGGGCAGCAATGGCGTGATCACCCTGATCGCCGACAACGCCAGCATTGTCATTCGCCGGCCCTTCAAGGAATCGGATATCGGCAGCAGCCTTGCCAAGAGCCCGTTGTTCACCCAGTTGTTGCCCAAGAGCGATGCGGGCACGGCCACGATCACGTCGGTCATCGACGGTGTCGAGCGGGTGACGGGGTACCGCCGGGTCGAGGGTTATCCGCTGATCGTGTTTGCCGCGCTGAACAAGGAAGAAGTGCTGGCCAGTTGGCGCAAGGAAACGCTGCTCAGCGCCGGCATCGTCACGCTGTTGCTCAGTGTTCTCGGGGTGCTGGGGTTCCGGCTGATCAAGCTGATGAAGCAGCAGAACCTGGTGCAGGTCGAGTTGCTGGACACCCAGGACAAGCTCCTGGAGGTCAATCGCAACCTCGAAGGCCTGGCGCTCAAGGATGCGCTGACGGGGCTGGCCAACCGGCGTCAGCTCGACGCGTTCATCGATGCCGAAATGGGCCGTGCCCGACGCAGCCAGAGCGAGCTGGCGCTGCTGATGATCGATGTCGATCATTTCAAACCGTTCAATGACCGCTACGGTCACCCGGCCGGTGATGAGTGTTTGCGCAAGGTCGGTGCGATCATCACCGACAACATCAAGCGCCCCGGTGATCTGGCCGCGCGTTATGGTGGCGAGGAGTTTGCGGTGGTGCTGCCCGGCACCGACTACGTGGGGGCATTCCTGGTGGCGGAGAAAATCCGCCGCGCGGTGCTGCAGGCTGAAATTGTCCACAGTGTCAGCCCGGAAGGCGCCGTCACCGTCAGCGTTGGCGTGTGTGCGACCAATGGTGCGTCCCAGGTTCGCTCCGAAGACCTGATCGGTGCGGCGGACAAGGCGCTGTACGTGGCCAAGGCCAGTGGGCGCAATATGAGTGTGATTGCCAACTGAGGCTCAGGCGTCAGGCAAACCGGTCCGTTCCCTGTGCAGGAGCTGCCGCAGGCTGCGATCTTTTGATCCTGGCTTCAGGTTGCCCGCCGCAATCGCCACTGCCTGATCAATCGAAGATAGACCAACACATTGATCACCAACACCACGCTGCCCAAACCCAGCTGAATGCCGGGCGTCAGGCCCGCCGGATAAATCACCGGCCAAATGTAATGCTCGATGAACCCACCGCCATAGCCGGTTTGCCCGGCCCCCTGGCGCATGCGGTTTTCCCAGTCGGTCAGCGGGCAGGGCAGGTGGAAGAACTCCACCGCCATCCCCCACAGCGCAGCGGGCGGGTGCCACCAGATCAGGTGGCGCCATTTGAGCACCAGCAGCCCGCCAAACACGACAAACACAATGAACGACAGGTGAAACAGCATCAGCCCGTCGGCGGCGATTCGGTACAGCATGTCGGTGCCCCTGAAGGCTGATCGAATCGCTCCATGGTACTCGGGCCGGTGGCGGGCGCTCTATCGATTGCCGCGATCCAATGTCCTGAGCACGCCTTTCAAACGTTCGGTCATCGATTCGCTGCTGCGTTGCATCGGTGCGCGCAGTTCGTCTCCGATCAAGCCTTGCAGGGCCAGCGCGGTTTTCACCGGGGCCGGGTTGGGCTCCAGGAACAGGCTGTTGATCAGCGGCAGCAATCGGAAAAACGTGGCGCGACCTTCAGCCAATTGGTTGTCGCGGATCTGCCGGTGCAACTGCACGAACAGGTCCGGATGGACATGCGCCGACGCGGCAATCGCACCTTTGGCGCCCAGGCACAGGGCATTGAAGATCTGGTTGTCTTCGCCGCACAGCACGTCGACATGGCCGCTATCGAGCAAGGCGAGGGTGTTGGAAAAGTTACCGCCGCAATCCTTGACCGCGACGATCCGTTCGTGGGCGACGATGTTGAGCAGGGTCGCCTGTTCGAAAACCACGCCGGTACGGTAGGGGATGTCGTAGAGAATCAGTGGCACGCTGGAGGCATCGGCGACCGTGCGGAAAAACGCTTCGAGGCCGGCCTGAGACGGGCGGATGTAATACGGCGCCGGCACCAGCAGGCCCGCCACCGGGCGCTTGAGGATCTCGCTCTGGAACTGCAACAATTCGGTCAGGTTGTTGCCGGCCAGGCCCATGACCACCCGTTGCGCCGGTACCAGCTCCAGCACGGCATCAAGCACTGCCAGTTGCTCATGTTTGCCCATCGCCGCCGGCTCGCCGGTGGTGCCGCAAACGATGAGGCCGTCGACACCTTTTTCCAGCAGATGGCTGACCAGCCGGCGCAAGCCGACGAAATCGATGGCGCCGTTGTGGAAGGGGGTGACCAGTGGAACCCAGATACCCTGAAACGCTGACATGCTTTTTTCTCCTGATGGTTGACCGATTTCGTCACCGTCAGGGGCATGAAAGGAGAGTAAGCAAGGGGCGTGTGGTCCGTCGCGCTCAATGTCCTGTCAGCTCATCTGACGGGACAGCGCGCCCCGGTCACATGAGCGACTGTTTCTTCGATTTGAGGGCGTGCGCAACGCAACCTTGCGCCTTGGCAATCAAGCCAATGACGGAAGTGTTGAGGTTGAAGGTTGCGGACATACTTGCTTACACCCTGAGTTAGGCGCCCAGTTTTAAAAGCCGGCGCGCCTTTTGTCAATCACGAAAATCAGCGAACTCGGCGCGCATTCGGCCATTGTGCTTGGCTTTGTAGAGCTGATGATCGACCTGCTCGACAAACTCCAGGGCCGTCGCGTGCATCGATGCCAGGGTGGTGCCGACGCCGAGGCTGATACTCAGCAGTTTCGACACGTTAGAGAATTCATGGGGGATCTGCTGCTGGCGAATCAGGTGCAGGCACTTGTGCGCCACCAGTCTGGCGGATTCGGCATCGGTTTCCGGCAACAGCCAGACGAATTCTTCACCGCCGATCCGGGCGATGAAATCCCGTGGCCGGTTCGCCGCCAGGGACAAGGTTTGCGCGACGCGGCGCAGGCATTCGTCACCCTTGATGTGGCCGTAGTGGTCGTTGTACTGCTTGAAGTAGTCGATATCCAGCACCATCACCGACAACGGCAAGCCGGTACGCTGGGCCGTGTTCCACTCGCGTTCCAGCACGGTGTCGAACATGCGGCGGTTGGCGATGCCGGTCAGGCCGTCCTGGAAGGAATACTCTTCCAGTTGTTTTTGCAGGCGGATCAAGTGTTCTTCGGTTTTCTTGCGCTCGCTGATATCGAACATGAACCCCACCAGCGCCTCGACTTCGCCGTCCTTGCGCACCACGTGCACCACATCGCGGATCCACACGTACTCGCCGCTTTCGGTCAGTGCGCGATAGTCGGCCTCGTGATCGATGCCGGCCCGCGATTGCGAGACACAGAAGTCCATCACGTAGTCGCGATCATCCGGGTGCATGCGCTCGACCCAGTCATTGACCGAGGCCCAACTGTGCTGCTTCCAGCCCAGCAGTTCTTCGATCTGTGGCCCGATGTAGCTGAAGGTCATGGTTTTCCAGTCGATGCGCCAGGGAATGGCTTTGGTCGACTCAAGCAGGGTTTTGTAAACGTCGCTGTCGGTTTCGACTGAACTCATGAAGGGCCTGCCTCGATGAAAAATGCAGGGCCATCATGTTGCTAGCACTTTGGCGAATCAAGCGGGCAGCCGATGAATGGCATGCTGGCGTCTCAGTGAGCAAGATTGTTCAAGCCATTGGCCGCCACAGCTGGCAAAGTCTCAGGTCTTTCCCTGTCTGTAGACTGTCATGTCCAACTCAATCATGCCGCGCAGTGCCTTTTTGCGCGGTGCTGCGGCGATCATGCCGCTGTCCCTGGCCACCGCGCCCTGGGGCTTGCTGGCCGGCTCCATGGCCATCGAAGCCAACCTCACGCCCCTGCAAGGCCAGGGCCTGTCGAGCATTGTGTTTGCCGGTGCGGCGCAACTGGTGGCCATCGGCATGCTCAAGGGCGGTGCCGGGATCTTTTCGATCCTGCTCACCACGCTGTTGCTGACCTCCCAGCATTTGCTTTACGGGATGAGCATGCGTTCGGTGATATCGCCATTGCCGGGGCGCTGGCGTGCGGGGCTGGGTTTTTTGCTCACCGATGAGCTGTTCGCCCTGACCAGCCAGCACGACAAGCAGCAATTCAACCGCTGGTACGCCCTGGGCGTGGGCCTGACGTTCTACATCGCCTGGAACCTCTTTACCCTGGCGGGCATTGTGCTCGGCAGCAGCATTCCGGGCCTTGAACACCTGGGCCTGGATTTCTCCATCGCGGCCACCTTCATTGCCCTGATCACCCCGGTGGTCCGCAACGTGCCGACCGTGGTGTGCGTTGCAGTGTCGCTGTTCTGTTCGGTGCTGTTCAGCTACTGGCAATGGGGCTCAGCGCTGGTGCTGTCGGGGCTGGCGGGGATGACCGCCGGGTTCGTCTGCAATAAATTCTACGGTGGACGCACATGATGGTCTGGGCTGTGATTGTCGGAATGGGCGTGTTGGTGTTCCTCAACCGCTACGTTTTTCTCGAGCCGCGCCTGCCGGTGCGCCTGAGCAGCAATGCCCGGCAGTTTCTCGGGTTTGCCGTACCGGGCATGTTGACGGCTATCTGTGGGCCGATTGTGTTCATGCCGGAAAAACAGCTGAACCTGCACTGGGACAACCCTTACCTGATTAGCTCGCTGGTGGCGGTGGGGCTGGTGCTTTACACGCGCAATACGTTGCTCAGCATGCTGTTGAGCATGGGCTTTTTCTTTTTGTTGCGCTGGTGGCTCTGAGCGGAGGGTAACTGATCTAAGCTTAAAGTGGATGACCGATCCCTTCAGGAAGAGAGGTGAGCATGGCCAATGAACCCAAGCGTCCGGACCCGGAAGAAGACGTGGACGAACCCACGGAAGAAGAGATTGAGCAGCAGAAGCGTTCGGTGCCGGACTGGAAGCATCCTGACGACGGTACGGAACTGTCAGAGCCTGACCGCAAGTTCTGATCAACCCAAACAACAAAGCCCGCCATTGTAGGAGCAAGCTCGCTCCTACAATTTCCTTAACTGAGCAGCATTACGCCATTGAAAGGGGCTTTGTCGTTATCGACAGATTCAAGGAACTTCCTTGATCAGCGCAGCGCCCTGGTTCCTGACATTGCCGACGGCCTTGTCCACCTTGTACCACTCAAATACGTTACTGACCTCGCCCTGGGATAGCGCCATTTCCTCGGCGCGTTCCTTGGGCGTGGCCGGGTCCAGCCATTCCCGCGCCAGTTCGGGCGAAAACACCACTGGCCGCCGGTCATGCACGTCAAGCAGGCCGCCTGCGCTGTCCGCCGTGAGGATCACGAAACCGTCGTGCTCCCTGTGCGGAGCTCCGCCGATGGGGTACTGGCCGATGGCCGCGCAGAAAGCCGGCGCCCGGTCCCGTCGCCGGATCAGCCAGGGCTGTTTGTTGCCGTCACCGGCGTCGACCCATTCAAACCAGTTATCGATCGGGCAGATCGCGCGATGCGGCCAGATGGCCCGGAAGTACGGGCCGTGGGCGACTTTCTCGACCCGGGCATTGATCGGCTCCGTGCGATCCGTTGCCCAGTGCGGTCGCCAACCCCAGCGCACGGCGTCAGCGTGCAGCCGCTCGTTCTCCAGGTGCAGCAGGGCAAGTTGTGTGGTGGGCGCGGCGTTATAGTGCGCCAGGGGTTCGTTGCCGACGTGATTGACCAGCGCGTCGGGGATGCTCAGCACCGCCACGAAGTCGTGAATCCCGCGGTATTGCGACAGTCGTCCGCACATGGCCTGACACTCTGGTTGAGCGTTTTTTCAGTTTAGTAGGTGCCGACGAAACAGGCTTGGCAAGCGTCGGAACCAAAGCCTGTGTACCTTATCCAACCTCGGCCCGGCGTCTCGGGCGAAGGATTCCTGCCAACTTGCATTTCAATCGTGATGGTCTGGCCCAAGGCAAAAGATGAAACAGTGGTTCAAGTGTTTAACAGTGTGCATCCTGGCAGTTGGTTTGCTGGGCTGTATCGCCGCCCCCATTGCAATGACGCCGCAAACCGAACAGCGTTTGCAGGCGCAACCGCCCATCCGTTTTCTACTGACGTTCGATGACGGTCCCAGTGCATCGAGCTGGTGGAATCCGACCGTCACGGTGCTTGAGAGCCTGGCGCAAAACCCGCTGCAGCCGGGGATCAAGGCCGTGTTCTTCGTGCAAACCCGCGCGCCGCGCGCCGGTGGCAGCGAATTGGGCCGGGACATCATGCGGCGCGAACACGCTGAAGGTCACATTCTGGGCTTCCACACGGCAACGCCCTGGCACACCAATCATCGCTCGCTGGAGCCGCAAGAACTGGAGCAGGCCCTGACCGATGGCAGCGCCGACATCGCAGCGATCACCGGCGCCCCTCCAACCCTGCTGCGCCCGCCATTCTGGAACTACGACAAGCGCACCTTCGCCGCTTATCAACAGCATGGCTTGCACGTGCTGCTCACGGACTTGAGCGCCAATGACGGCAAGATCTGGGGATTCAACGCCAGCCCCCGGCGTCGGTCGCACATGCTGCGCTCGATGTCTGAAGTGCGCGAACGCATCGCTCGTGGCGAATTGCCGGTGGTCGATGGGGTGATTCCAGTCGTGGTGACGTTTCACGACCTCAACCGCTATACCGCCCGGCATACCCGTGAATACCTGCAGATTCTGCTCGACAGCGCCCGGGAGACCGGCGTGAAAACCGCGGACAAGCCGTTTTACGACGATCAGGCTGCGCTACAGTGGGCGGCCATGGCGCGAACCGTGCGCGATGGCTCGCAGCCGGTCGAGTTGCCGGGGCTCTGGAACTGGATCTGGGGTGGTAATTCCCACTGAGTTGCCGGAAATGCGCGGGGTATAACAAAATTGACGGCAATTTACTGGCGCAGAATCGGCAAAGTGTAACTATGCTGAAACGGATCCAATCGAATTGACTGTCGCCCGAGGGACCGGCCATGCTTCCGATTTCAGTGCTTTGCAACATCGTAGAGTCCGGTTTTGAGCCGCTGTCGTGCGAGTGCACCGAGAGTCTCGGGCTGCTGCGCATCGAAGTCTTCGACCCCGTCACCGGGCGGGTGGAGCTGCTGATCAGCGGTGTCTCGACAGCCGAACTGACCAGCGTGCGCGCCATCTCTGATTTTATCGGCGAGTTGCGTACCGAGATGAAGGCCGGGCGCCGGGCGTTTGCCGGCTGATCGTTGCCGACAGGGCAAACGCTGACCTGTGGCGAGGGGGCTTGCCCCCGTTGGGGTGCGAAGCGCCCCCAAAATGGTCCTTACGTTCATGTCCGGGAAACCGGGTAACGCTTTTAGGGCCGCTACGCAGCCCAACGGGGGCAAGCCCCCTCGCCACAAGTAATGGCTAGCCGCTCTATCCGCTTAGGAGGCCCGCGGCAACAGCTCATCAATCATCCGCAAACAATGGTTCAACCCCGGCGAAACATCGCCCACCCGTCGGCTGAGGATGATCGGCGAGGTCGCGTTGTCTTCCAGCAAGGGTGTGAAACCGATGTCGTCGCGGTGCAGCAACTGCACCGAGGCCGGCACCAGCGTAACCCCGATTCCCGCCCCCACCAGACCGATCGCCGTTTGCAGTTCGTTGGTCCACTGCGCGACGTGGATGCTCACGCCATAGGACTCAAACAGCGCGATCACATGGTCGGCGTAACTCGGGCGTGGATTGCCGGGGTACAGCACAAAGGGTTCCCTGGCCAGTTCCCGCAGGCTGATGGGACCGGCGAGCAATGGATGGCCGGCGGGCAGGGCGGCGACCAGGCGGTCTTCGGTGAGCACGGTCTGGACGATGGCCGGGTCGTCGATGCGGATCCGGCCAAAACCGATGTCGATGCGCCCGGCCTTCAATGCCTGCACCTGTTGCAGGGTGGTCATTTCCGACAGGCCCAATTCCAGCTCCAGCGGTTCGCCACTGCGTAACCGGCGGATCAGTTCCGGCAGCACGCCATACAGGGTCGAAGGCGCAAAGCCGATACCCAGCCAGGTCTTTTCACCCAGGCCGATACGCCGCGTGTTGTCGCAGACTTTGTTCAGTTGTTCGAGCAGGGCGGTGGAGTGCTCATGGAAAAACCGCCCGGCGTCGGTCAACTTCAGCGGGCGGCCGCGCTCCAGCAACATCACCCCCAGTTCGTCCTCCAGTTGCTGGATCTGCCGGCTCAACGGCGGTTGGGCAATGTGCAGGCGCTCGGCGGCGCGGGTGAAGTTGAGGGTTTGAGCCAGCACCTGAAAGTAACGCAGGTGACGCAGTTCCATGGGGCCTCCGGATTTTCAATTGAATACCTTTAAGGTATCAAGCCAGACCAATTCTATATTGGCCGCCCGGAAAAAGCCGTATGAGAATCCGACTCAGAACTTCAAGAACCTGACGGGTATCGAAATGCTTGCAACCGCCATTGAGTCGATCGAGACGATCATCGTCGATCTGCCGACTATCCGCCCGCACAAGCTGGCCATGCACACCATGCAGAACCAGACGCTGGTGATCATCCGCGTGCGTTGCGCCGACGGCATCGAAGGCATCGGCGAATCCACGACCATCGGTGGCCTGGCCTACGGCAACGAAAGCCCGGACAGCATCAAGACCAACATCGACACGCACTTCGCACCCTTGTTGATCGGCCAGGACAGCGGCAATGTCAATGCCGCCATGTTGCGCCTGGAGCGCAGCATCCGTGGCAACACCTTCGCCAAATCCGGTATCGAAACCGCGCTGCTCGACGCCCAGGGCAAACGCCTTGGCCTGCCGGTCAGTGAATTGCTCGGCGGCCGTGTTCGCGACGCACTGCCGGTGGCCTGGACCCTGGCCAGTGGCGATACCGAGAAGGACATCGCCGAAGCGGAAAAAATGCTCGACCTGCGCCGCCACCGCATCTTCAAGCTGAAGATCGGTGCCGGCGAGGTCAATCGCGACCTGGCCCACGTCATCGCCATCAAGAAAGCCCTGGGTGACCGCGCCAGCGTGCGGGTCGACGTCAACCAGGCGTGGGACGAAGCCGTCGCGATACGTGCCTGCCGAATCCTCGGCAGCAACGGCATCGACCTGATCGAACAGCCGATCTCGCGCAACAACCGCGCCGGCATGGCCCGCCTGAATGCCATGAGCCCGGCACCGATCATGGCCGACGAATCCATCGAATGCGTGGAAGATGCGTTCAACCTGGCCCGCGAAGGCGCGGCCTCGGTGTTCGCCCTGAAAATTGCCAAGAACGGCGGCCCGCGCGCCGTGTTGCGCACCGCTTGCATCGCCGAAGCGGCCGGCATCGCCCTGTACGGCGGCACCATGCTCGAAGGCGGCCTGGGCACGATGGCGTCGGCCCATGCCTTCGTCACCCTGAACAAACTGGCGTGGGACACCGAACTGTTCGGCCCGCTGCTGCTGACCGAAGACATTCTCAGCGAACCGCTGGTGTATCGCGATTTTGAACTGCACGTGCCAAAAACACCGGGCCTTGGCCTGAGCCTGGATGAGGAGCGCCTGGCGTTCTTCCGTCGCGACAAGACCACTCATCAAGCCTGAGGAGAGCATTATGCTGTTTCACGTAAAAATGACCGTGAACCTGCCGGTCGACATGAATCCGGAGGCGGCAGCCAGACTCAAGGCTGACGAAAAAGCCCTGGCCCAGCGCCTGCAAGAGCAGGGCAAGTGGCGTCACCTGTGGCGCATCGCCGGGCACTACGCCAACTACAGCGTGTTCGATGTCGACAGCGTTCAGGAACTGCATGACCTGCTGATGCAATTGCCTTTGTTTCCCTACATGGCCATCGAAATCGACGCGATGTGCCGGCATCCTTCTTCCATCCGTGACGATGACCGCTGAGCCCAGCCTGCTCAGCGCTACGCTAATAATTACAAGATGAGGAACCCAAAAAAATGAACGTCAAGATTTCCCACACTGCCGAAGTCCAGAAATTTCTCGAAGAAGCCAGCGGCCTGCTCAACGACGCCGGCAATCCACGGACCAAAGCGCTGGTCTACCGCATCCTGCGTGATTCGGTGAACATCATCGAAGACCTGGCCGTGACCCCGGAAGAGTTCTGGAAAGCCGTCAACTACCTCAACGTGCTGGGCGCGCGCCAGGAAGCCGGGTTGCTGGTGGCCGGTATTGGCCTGGAGCATTACCTCGACCTGTTGATGGACGCCGAAGACGAGCAGGCCGGCAAGACCGGCGGTACCCCGCGCACCATCGAAGGCCCGCTGTACGTAGCCGGTGCGCCGTTGTCCGAGGGCGAGGCGCGTCTGGATGACGGCGTCGATCCGGGCGTGACTTTGTTCATGCAAGGCCGCGTGCTCAATACCGCTGGCGAACCCTTGGCCGGGGCCGTGGTGGACGTCTGGCACGCCAATACCGGCGGCACCTACTCGTACTTCGATGCCTCGCAGTCGGAATTCAACCTGCGTCGCCGCATCGTGACCGATGCCGAAGGCCGCTACCGTTTCCGCAGCATCGTGCCGTCGGGCTATGGCTGCCCGCCGGACGGTCCGACCCAGCAACTGCTCGATCAACTGGGCCGCCATGGCCAGCGCCCGGCGCACGTGCACTTCTTCATTTCCGCGCCGGATCACCGCCACCTGACCACCCAGATCAACCTCGACGGCGATAAATACCTGCACGACGATTTCGCCTACGCCACCCGCGACGAACTGATCGCCAAGATCACCTTCAGCGACGATCAACAGCGCGCGGCGGCCCATGGCGTGAGCGGTCGCTTTGCCGAAATCGACTTCGACTTCACCCTGCAGTCGTCTGCACAACCTGAAGAGCAGCAGCGTCACGAGCGGGTCCGCGCCCTGGAAGACTGATCACCCCCGAACCCGGTAGGAGCGAGCCTGCTCGCGATGGACGTTAACGATGACGCTGGGTGCCTGATGCCCCGCGGCGTCCTCGAGTCCATCGCGAGCAGGCTCGCTCCTACAAGTGTTTCGGTTCTAGAATGAACTGAAGCAACTCATAACAACAACGAGAGTGACCTGATGATGCAAGCGCAACTGTTGAGTCAGCGCAGCCGGGTGTTCGACCATGCCGACCCTTACGCAGTGTCGGGCTACGTCAATCAGCACGTCGGTAACCACTGCATTCTCATGCCCCGTGCCGGCAGCCCGCTGGCCAGCCTTGATCATCGCAAGTTCGCCAGCCTCGACCTGTGCCGCATCAGCTACGGTGCCAGTGTGCGCGTGACGTCCGGTGCGCTGGACAGCATTTATCACCTGCAAGTGCTGCTGCGCGGCAACTGCCTGTGGCGTGGACACGGCCAGGAGCATTACTTCGCCCCCGGCGAACTGCTGCTGATCAACCCCGACGATCCGGTGGACCTGACGTACTCGGCCGATTGCGAAAAATTCATCCTCAAGGTCCCGACCCGCTTGTTTGAATCGGTCTGCGATGAGCAGCGCTGGCGCTATCCGGAGCAGGGCGTGCGGTTTCTGGAAAACCGTTATCAGCTCAATGAACTGGAAGGTTTCGTCAACCTGTTGGCGATGATCTGCCAGGAGGCCGAATCCACCGAGCAGATCCCCAGGGTGCAGGAGCATTACACGCAGATCATTGTCAGCAAGATGCTCAGCCTGATGAAAACCAATGTCTGCCGCCTGGAACCGGGCTCGCAGACGGCCACGTTCGAAGCGATTGCCGATTACATCGCCAATCACCTCAAGCAGGACATCGACAGCGAAGCACTGGCGCGCCAGGCCCACATGAGCTTGCGTTCGTTGTATGGATTGTTCGAACGCAATGCCGGTGACACGCCGAAGAACTACATCCGCCGCAAGCGCCTCGAGTCCATCAAAGCCTGCCTCAGCGACCCGACCTGCAACGTGCGCAACATCACCGAAGTGGCCATGGACTACGGCTTCCTGCACCTGGGACGGTTCTCCGACAGCTACCGCAAGCAGTTCGGCGAATTGCCGTCCGATACCCTCAAGCGTCGGCACTGATGCATTCAACATTGATGTCTCCTGATCCGACGCCATCGCGAGCAAGCTCCCACAGGGATTTCGGTTGAGCGAAAAAATCGCATCCAGCCAATAACACTGTGGGAGATTCTATGGTTG
>NZ_AKJO01000154.1:0-7053 GCF_000282295.1 Pseudomonas sp. GM33 | reverse complement strand
GATCGCAGCGAACGGGGCTTACACCTTCACCCCGGCCGCCAACTACAACGGCACGGTGCCATCGGTCACCTACACCGTCACCGACGGCTCGGGACCTAATGACACCTCGACCCTGAATATCAGCGTCACACCGGTCAACGACAGCTTCACCGACGCCAGCGAAACGGTCTCGACCCTGGAAGACACCGCCCTCAGCGGCAGCGTGCTCACCGGCACGAGCAGCGTCGATGGCCAAGTCAGCGTGGTCAACTTCACCATTGGATCGACCACCTACACGGCCGGCAGCACGGCGACCATCGCCAATGTCGGTACCCTGGTGATCGCAGCCAGTGGGGCCTACACCTTCACCCCGGCCGCCAACTACAACGGCACGGTACCAACCGTCACCTACACCGTCACCGACGGTTCGGGACCCAACGTCACCTCGACCCTGAACATCAGCGTCACGTCGGTCGATGACCCGAGTGTGCTGGCTGCGGACCTCAAAACCACCCTTGAAGACCAGGTCGCCACCGGTAACGTGCTGACCAACGACCGTGATGTGGACAACGCTCTCAGCGTGACCAAGTTCACTATCGGTGGCATCGAGTACAACGCGGGGGGGACTGCCACCATTGCAAACGTGGGCAGGCTGACAGTCGCTGCCAGTGGTGACTACAGCTTTACCCCTGCCGACAATTGGAGTGGCAAGGTTCCGACTGTGACCTACACCACCAATACCGGTTCAAGCACCACGCTGGACATCAGTGTGACTGCGGTCGCGGATACTCCGATCGTGACCGCCACCACGTCTCAGGTGGCCGAGAACAGCAGCATCGCGTTGGGCTTGAAGGTAACGTCAGTGGACACTGATGGCTCTGAAACCCAGACCATTACCTCGATCGCCGGCATCCCGGCAGGTGCGACCCTGACCGATGGCACGCACACCTTTACCGGCACAACCGGTAACGGCGTCGTCGACCTCAGCGGGTGGGATGTCAGCAAGTTGAGCTACACCCCGGCACCGTACGCCACCGGCACCAACACGCTGACCGTGACGGCAGTCTCGACCGAGAGCCAGGGTGATTCGGCCAGCAATACGACGCAGATTCCGATCACGATCAATCCAGCGGTCTATAACCCGCTCACTGCCACCGCCGGTAACGACACCGTCACCGGCACCAGTGGCAATGACATCGTGGTGTCGGATATCGGCGGGCTGACGGTCGCACCAGGTCAGAACTACAATATCGCCTTCATGGTCGACAGCTCGGGCAGTATGGGCGACGCCTCCATGTCAGCGGCGAAGAAGTCTCTGGAGGCGGTGTTTACTTCGCTGATCGCCAGTGCGACTTCGAAAGACGCGAATCCGGGTACTGTGAAAGTGTTCCTCGTGGACTTCGACACAACGGTCAAACAGTCGATTTCGATCGACCTGTCCAGCAAGGATGCCCTGGCGAACTTGAAGTCGGTTCTCGACGGCATGAAATCGGGCGGATACACCAACTACGAGGACGTGTTCAAGACCACCGCCAACTGGTTCTACAGTGCTGATGCGAAGAGCAACCCTAATGCGATCAATCTCACCTACTTCATTACCGACGGTGAGCCAACCGCTTACACCAGCAATGAACAGACCAACCCGGTCGTCGTCAACTTCAAGTCAAGCAGCTCCCCGGACCTGACCCTGGACAGCCTGTTGAAACTGGGTGACTACAGGCCTGGCACTGCTTTCACCACAGTGATCGGCGGCGCAACTCGTACGTTGGTCGATGCCAATGGCGCCGTTTACAAATGGAGTGAGGACAGCAAGGGTAACTGGAGCTCTTCAAAATACAGTGGCCTGACACTCCATGCGCAGGGTGACGGCACTTATGAGTTGTCGGCCAACGATGGCGATGGCTATGTCGACAGCACCAGCGCCACCAATGCCGCAGCGGCATTTGCCCTGCTGGCGGCGGCCCACTCCACCGTGCAAGCTATCGGCCTGAACGGCGACGTCAAGGAAAGCGACCTGGCGCCGTACAACACCACCGACGGCAAGCCGCTGGCCAATATCAACCCTTCGGATCTGGCCAACGCGATTCTCGGCCACAGCGAGGCCACGCTACCGGGTCACGACACCGTCAACAGCGGTGATGGCAATGACATCATCTTCGGCGACCTGGTGAGCTTCAATAGCGTCACCGGCGAAGGTTACGCTTCGCTGCAGGCTTTTGTCGGCCTGCAAACCGGGGTCGAGACCAATCTGGTCACACCAAGCAATGTGCACCAGTACATCACCGAGCACTACAACGTGTTCGATGTGTCTGGGGCTCAGGATGGTGCCGATACGCTGCTCGGCGCCGCCGGCAATGACATCATCTTTGGCCAGGGTGGCGACGACAAACTCTACGGCGGCACCGGCAATGACATTCTGCTCGGCGGTACCGGAAACGACTTGCTGGACGGTGGCGACGGCAATGACATTCTCTTGGGCGGCAAGGGCAATGACACCCTGACTGGCGGTTTGGGCGGCGACACCTTCGTCTGGAAAGCGGGCGACACCGGCAACGACGTGATCAAGGACTTCAAGGCCAGCGAAGGCGACCGGATCGACCTGCGCGATCTGTTGCAGGGCGAAACCGGCAGCACCATCGACAACTTCCTGAAGATCACCACGGTCGATGGCGTGTCGTCGCTGCAAGTCAGCTCGACCGGTCAGTTCAACTCTGGCAATGCCGCAGCCGCCACGCCGGACGTGACGATCAAGCTGGAGGGCAACAACTGGTCAAGCGCCAACCTGCACAACCTGATTGCCGGTAGCGACCCGACCATCAAAATCGATCACAACAACAGCTGATGCATGAAAACGGCCGCCCTTCTGGGGCGGTCGTCACGTTTGTGTCCACTGCCCGGTGACGATTTCGTCGCTGCGCCACATACTGGCGCGCAGTTGACCTATGCTGCTGACAGCATGACGCTGGCTCAATTCTGAGGGATGCTCAATGTTTTACGTGCAACGCGATGCGCAGGGCCTGTTGGTACGCGTGGAACCCGCCGCCTATGCCGAGGCCACGGAAACGCTGCCGGCCGACAATCATGAAATCCAGGCCTGGTTTGCCAATGCGGCGGTGGAGAACAGCCTCAAACAGCTCAAGCAAAGTGACCTGGAAATGATCCGGGTACTCGATGACTTGATTCAGGTGCTGACGCAGAAAGGCGTGATCCGCGTCACCGACCTGCCGACGGCAGCCCAGGCCAAACTCATGGACCGAGACCAGGCCCGTGAAGCCTTGGGTGGCTTGAGCCATTTGATCGATGATGAAGAGACCGGGTTGATCTGACGCCTCCTCCGATTACTCCCACGCCCTGCGTGGGAGTAATCAAATCAGCGCCAGGGCTTGGGCTCGCCGAACAACTGGCCCTGCACACCGTATAGCCCCATCTCGCGAATCACCGACAATTCGCCTTCCGTCTCGACCCGTTCGGCAATCAGCGGCAAATCAATGCTGTGCGCCGCTCGCTGGATCGCCTCGATGAACAGGCGTTTGTCACTCTCCAGATCAATCGACCGAATGTAGCTGCCATCAATCTTCAGGTACGCCAGCCCCAGCCGCGCCAGGTTGCCGATCATGCTGAAGCGTCCGCCAAAACGTTGCAGGCTCAGGGAGAAGCCGAGTTCGCGCAGACGCCGGGTCAATTGCTCCAGCACTGCCTGATCAGGCAGTTGCTCTTCGCCAATCTCCAGGGTCAGACGCGGGCCGAGGTTGGAATGCGCACGCAGTAGCTCGAAGATCTTGTTTTGCGCCTGGGGGTCGCCCAAGGTCGCCGACGACAGATTCAGCGCCAGCGACGCCTCATGTTCGCTCATTTGCGCCAACACCCGTTCGAGCATCAGCCGATCCAGGCGCGCGGTCCAGCCGAATCGCTCCAGCCAAGGCAGAAAACGCCCGGCGGAGATGGTCTGGCCGTGTTCATCGAGCAGTCGCGACAGCACTTTGTAATGCAGTACCAGTTGCGTGTCCTGGGCGGCCACTACCGGCTGGAAATACAGCTCGAAACGCCGCTGTGTCAGCGCCTGGTCGAGCATCTGATGCCAGGCGTGGTGATCGTCGCCGACACTGGCCGAGAGGCTGTGTTCGAGGCAGGCCCAATTTTGCTCGCCCTGACCTTCGGCCTGGGCCAACGCCTGATCACCGAGGCTGAGCACGGCTTGCGGCGAGTCACCGTGAGCAAAAGGTGCCAGGCCGATAGACGCCACGGCAGCCACATCAGTGGCGCCGGTAGCGTGCAGACTGGCCAGGGCGCTATCGAGATTTTGCGCCAGTTGCAGCGCTTCTTCGCGCACTAGCCCCGGCGCCAGCACGGCAAATTCGCCACCACGGATACGGGTGACCAGGTTCTGGGTTTCCGGGTACTTGGCGCACTCGCGAGTCAGTTGCTCACCGACGGCCTTGAGCACTTCATCGGTGCGCTGGCCACCGAGGCGCTGGTTGAGGCCGGCCAGATCCTTGACCCGCAACAGCAGCAGATAACCGGAGCTGGCCTGCTCCGGGTTGCTCACCCGCGCATTCAGTTGCATCTCGAAATAGCGCCGGTTGGCCAACCCGGTCAACGAATCCTGATAGGACTCGACCCGCAGTTTTTCACTACGCTCGGCCTGCTCCTGGAACAGCGCCTTGAGCTTCTCGACCATCTGGTTCATGGCCTGCACGACCCGGCGAAGCTCGGGAGTGCGCGGCAGTTCCGGCAGGCTGAGGAACTCCCGTCGGGCGATTGCGTGGGATTGCTTGACCATATAATCCAGCGGTCGCAATTGCTGGCGCAGCAACAGCGCGCCGAGCACCGCACTGACGGCGCCGCATAGCAGCAACCAGCCCAGGCTGCCCAAGGCGCTTTGCCACAACTTGGCCAGCGCGAACATCGGATGGCTGACGACCTCGACCCGGGCAGCCTGCTCCCAGCCACGGCTGACGATCGCATCACCACCGGCGGGCTCCAGGCCGATCAGTTTGACGAACCAGTCCGGAACGTTGTTGACCGCCGGAATGCCCGTGCGCTCAACCAAGGGCTGATCGGTCTTCAGATCGACCACGCGGATGCTCGCGTAGTAACCGCTGTCGAAGATCGAGCTGACCAGCAACTCGACCATCGCCGGGTCGTCGATATTCGGGGTCAGGGAAAGCGCCAGCGCGGTCGCGGCGTCCTGGGCATGGGAGCGCAACTGGTTGACGTACTGAGTGCGCGAGCTCTCCAGACTGACCATGAAACTGCCGGTGAAGGCGACCACCAGGAACAGACAAATAGCAATCAACAGCTGTTTGAACAAAGACATCTGAGCACGTGCTCCTAGTTAGTCGTCTCGACCGGGAATCCTTCGGCCTGCATTTTCTTCAACACATCCTGCCAGCGCGACAGACGTTTAGTATCGCCGACCTTTTTGTTGCCTTTGGCACCCGGCAACCACAATCCCTCTGCGTTGAAAGAGTAGACCGGCAGCAAATCCTTTCGTTGGCTGGCCGGCTTGATTGCATCAATCAGGCTGTCAAGCACCAGGGGCTCGGCCTCGGGACTCGAGTAGTAGGTCAGCACCATGTGCGCACGGTTCTGCGTCAGTGCCTTGACGTAGGTAATACGCAGCTTTTCACTGGCTACACCGAGGTGACGCAGGCTGAAGTACTTGGCAATAGCGTAGTCCTCACAGTCACCGGCGCCTTTCCACAGGGCTTCGATCGGGGTTTCCCAGTAATCGACTTCATGCCACAGGTCGATGTCTTCAACGTATCGCACCTGCTTGTTGAAGAAGCGATTGACCACATTGAGTTGTTCCGACTCGCTGATCTGCTTCTGACTGGCCAACAAGTATTGCCAATCATTAATGCGTTGCTGGCCCTCTCCCAAAGGTCCGTACAATGCCTGCGCCCGCCGGCTGATCAGGGAAAAGTCCCAATCGGCACTCAAGCTGCCCAGCATCACGCCAGCCAGCAGCAATGCGCTGCACAGCCAGCGTAAAATCCGGGGGATCGTTAAACATGCCGCCAATGCGAGGCATCCTGGGTAGGCAGGAGAGAATTGTCCGAATGGTGAAGGTTAGTCCGGAAAAAGACAATGGCACGGTGAGATCACTGGTGGCGCGCTAAACTGAAACAAAGGCATTCGTTCACTTGTTTGACAAGCTGTCAGGCAGTCACTAGTGTCATTTGGATCCAAAAAATTCATTATTCAGGGTGCGTTTAGTGACACAAAAGCCCAACCCTCTGAGCAGTATCAAGGTCAACGGGCCGATTCCCGCACATCTGGCTCGCTCGGTGATCGAAGAAACCCTGCGCGCGGCGATACTTGACGGGCGCATCCCTTGTGGCGCGGCCCTGCGCCAGCAGGACCTCGCCGATCTGTTTGGCGTCAGCCGCATGCCCGTACGGGAAGCCTTGCGCCAGCTCGAAGCACAGTCGTTGCTCAACGTGGTGGCCCATAAAGGCGCCGTGGTCGCGCCGCTGGTCCAGGGAGACGCCGTTGAAACCTACGCGCTGCGCATCCTGCTGGAATCCGAGGCCCTGCGTCTCTCGGTGCCATTGCTCCAGGACGAAGATCTCGAGCAGGCTGCCCGCTACATCGACGAACTCGAAACGCAAAGCGACTACAGCGAAATCGGCCGCCTCAACCGCTTGTTCCACATGACGCTTTACTGCCGAGCACCCAATCGCCGGCTGTTGAAACTGGTTGAAGACGGCCTGAATGAGGAAGAGCGGTTCCTGCGTTTCAACCTGGAAGCCATGGGCCTGGGCAAACTGTCCCAGGACGACCACCAGGCACTGTTGCGCGCCGCCAAGGACCGGGACGTGGAACGCTCCGTGAAGTTGCTTGAGCATCACCTGAACCGAGCGGTCGAGGTCATTACGCGCTACCTCAACAGCCCTGAAGTCCAGGCCAGAAACACACCGAAGTAACCCCCCAGCGGCAAGTACAAGACGTGAGAAAGCCCGTTGTGGAGAAACTCCACAACGGGCTTTTCAGTACCCCTGAAACGACAAAACCCCTGTCTGCGTTAGCAGACAGGGGTTTTGGAATTCAATCTTGACGATGACCTACTCT
>NZ_AKJO01000153.1:0-7722 GCF_000282295.1 Pseudomonas sp. GM33 | reverse complement strand
TGATTTTCAGGCTTTCAGCGCTCTTTCGGGCCTCTTCGCGAGCAAGCCCGCTCCCACAGGGGACCTGCGCCGTACACAAATCCCCTGTGGGAGCGGGCTTGCTCGCGAAAGCGTCATCAGCCTCACTGAAGCTA
The DNA here is from genome assembly GCF_000282295.1 of Pseudomonas sp. GM33. NCBI lineage: Bacteria > Pseudomonadati > Pseudomonadota > Gammaproteobacteria > Pseudomonadales > Pseudomonadaceae > Pseudomonas > Pseudomonas sp. GM33. The sequence continues at coordinate 7,588 of NZ_AKJO01000153.1, read as the reverse complement.
TAACTCACGATCAGCTCTGACAACGCGGGCAAAAAACGCTGGCGCGCTGCCCCAGCTTCACTTCCCGCAGCCCCGTGCCACAGACCTTGCAGTGTTCGCCACCACGGCCGTACACGAACAGTTCCTGCTGGAAATAACCAGGCTGACCGTCACCACCGATAAAGTCCCGCAATGTAGTACCGCCACGCTCGATGGCAGCCGCCAGGATGCGCTTGATCTCGATGGCCAGTTTCAAATACCGCGCACGGGAAATGCTCTTGGCTTCACGACGCGGGTCGATTCCAGCGGCGAACAACGCTTCGGTCGCATAGATATTGCCCACGCCCACCACCACCGCGTTATCCATGATGAACGGCTTGACCGCCATCGAACGGCCACGGGACTGCTGGAACAGGCGCTCGCCGTCGAACAGGTCGGTCAGCGGTTCCGGCCCCAGGCGAATCAGCAATTCGTGATTGAGCGGATCGAGGCTCCAGAGCATGGCGCCGAAGCGCCGCGGGTCGGTGTAACGCAGGGCCAGGCCCGACTCCAGTTCGATGTCCACATGCTCATGCTTGGCCGCCGGCAACCCGGCCTCCACCAGACGCAAGTTGCCTGACATGCCCAAATGGCTGATCAAGGTGCCGACTTCGGCGTTGATCAGCAGGTACTTGGCGCGCCGCTCCACCAATACGATGCGCTGGCCGGACAGGCGCACATCGAGGTCCTCGGGGATCGGCCAGCGCAGACGGTGATCACGCACGATCACCCGGTTGACGCGCTGGCCTTCCAGGTACGGCGCGATGCCGCGACGGGTGGTTTCGACTTCTGGCAATTCAGGCATGGTGCTCTCGGATCAGGCGCATGGCCTGGGAAGGGCCGACACTCAGCGATGAGTGCCGAGGTCGCGGATCGTCTGCTTGAGGGTCTCGAAGTCGTAGTCCGAGAGGCCGACATAATCGAGCACCAGCGGCGCGATACTGTTCCACTCGTGATCTTCGGTCTGATTGCCCAGTACCCGATACGACGCACAAATGTGCTCGGCCATTTTCAGGATTGCCAACAGGTTCTTCAACGAACTGTTGCACGAAGTCTCATCGCTGAATACCGCCAACGCATTGTGATGATTGGCGATCGCCGCGCTCACGTGTTCCGGCAGACGCCAGGACTTGGCCGTGTAATAACCGACCACCGAGTGATTGGTATTGAACACCTGATTCTCCGTGTCCACCACCCGGCATTCGGCGCTGGCGTTGGCATAGGCCTGCTCCAGAACCCCCATGTAGTCGGGGAAACGCTGGAGCATCAAGGGCACGCCGCAGTCGTGGAACAGGCCCAGGGCATAAGCTTCGTCGCCATTTTCAACGCCGATGCGCTTGGCCAGGGTCAGGCAGGTCATGGCCACGTCCTGAGCGGTGTCCCAGAAACGGTTCAGGGTGACAATGGTGTCGTCATTCATCTCACCCTTGATCGACTGCGCATTGATCAGGTTGATGATCGAGCGGCTGCCCAGCAGATTGACCGCGCGCTGGATCGAGGCAATCTTGTTGCTCAGCCCGTAATACGGCGAATTGACGATCTTCAGCAGGGAACCGGAAAGGCCCGGATCCTGGGATATCAGCTTGGCAATGACTTCCAGATCCGGGTCGGGCATGTACTGCTCCATCTGCAAATCCACCATGATCTGCGGCTGGGCCGGTACGCTGATGCCCTGCAGGGCTTGTTGGATCTGTTCGGAAGTCAGCTCTTGGGACATAGGTACACACTCTGGGTCAGGCGGCGATTCTAACCTTTATGAAGTTGGATCCGACATACCAAATCGCAAGACAAGTCTCCGTGGCGAGGGGGCTTGCCCCCGTTCGGTTGCGCAGCAGCCGCAAAACCGGTGAATCCAGTTTGTCTGATGCACCGCATTTACCAATATCAGGACGGCTTCGCCGTCCAACGGGGGCAAGCCCCCTCGCCACATGTCCACTTGCAGGCCAATCCTGGGTCTCAACACGCTATACTCCCGCTCTTTTTTCCGGAGCGACGACATGTCCCTGCCTAGCCTGCGCCTCAAAGCCAACGCCGACCGTCGTCTGCGCAACGGTCATTTGTGGGTCTACAGCAACGAAATCGATGTAGCCGCTACGCCTTTGCACGGTTTCAAGGCCGGCGACCAGGCGATCCTTGAAGCCGCCGGCGGCAAGCCGCTGGGCATCGTTGCCATGAGCCCGAACAACCTGATCTGCGCCCGCGTGCTGTCGCGCGACATCAAATTGCCGCTGGACAAATCGCTGCTGGTGCACCGCCTGAACGTGGCCCTGTCCCTGCGCGAGCGCCTGTTCGACAAGCCGTTCTATCGCCTGGTCTACGGCGACTCCGACCTGCTGCCAGGCCTGGTGGTCGACCGTTTCGGCGACATCCTGGTGGTGCAGATCGCCTCGGCGACCATGGAAGCCCATAAAGACGACGTGATCGCGGCGCTGACCCAAGTGCTCAAGCCAAGCGGCATCCTGTTCAAGAACGACTCCGCCGCCCGTGACGCCGAAGGCCTCACCCGCTACGTCGAAACCGTGTTCGGCCTGGTGCCGGAGTGGGTCGCACTGGAAGAGAACGGCGTGAAATTCGAAGCACCGGTCATCCAGGGCCAGAAAACCGGCTGGTTCTACGACCACCGCATGAACCGCGCACGCTTGGCGCCGTACGCCAAAGGCAAACGCGTGCTGGACCTGTACAGCTACATCGGCGGCTGGGGCGTACAGGCTGCCGCGTTCGGCGCCAGCGAAGTGTTCTGCGTCGATGCCTCGGCCTTCGCCCTTGACGGAGTCGAGCGAAACGCCGCGCTGAACGGCTTCGCCGAGAAAATGACCTGCATCGAAGGCGACGTGTTCGAAGCCCTCAAAGAACTGAAAGCCAGCGAAGAACGCTTCGACGTGATCGTGGCCGACCCGCCGGCGTTCATCAAACGCAAGAAAGACATGAAAAACGGCGAAGGCGCCTACCGCCGCCTGAATGAACAAGCCATGCGCCTGCTCACCAAGGACGGCATCCTGGTCAGCGCATCGTGCTCGATGCACCTGCCGGAAGACGACCTGCAGAACATCCTGCTCACCAGCGCCCGCCACCTGGACCGCAATATCCAGATGCTGGAACGTGGCGGCCAGGGGCCTGATCATCCGGTGCACCCGGCGATTGCCGAGACTCGTTACATCAAGAGCATTACTTGCCGGTTGTTGCCAAACAGCTGATTGCACCATTTTATTGGGGGGGAGCGACTTGCCCCCCAAAACACATACAAAACTTCTCGCCTCCCCCCTAGCGGTACGCTACGTTATTGTTATTTATTCAAAAACTACAAAGCCAATTAATATGTAGGACCTTTCCGACAACATTATTAGAATATTCTTACTCAACATCCTCTTGAAAAAATATCACCGACACCTATGATTGAGCTGTCACTACGAAGTGACATTTACTTAAATCACAAGGAGTTCCAACCATGAAAACAATTACTCTGGAAGCTTCCCACATTGCAAACTTGGCTTTTCTGGTTTCCAAGAAAGCCTGATAAGTAAATGAAGCGCTGGGGAGTGCCGGCTACTCAGCGCTTTACAGGGCACCACCCAGAGAATCAATTAACATGCAAATAAACCCTCATGTATTCATACTTCCGCGCACCCCCAACCAAATAATCTGGGATTACAAAAATCACAAACAGTTTGAACTCAACCTTGAGTATTCAACCCGACTTGCCGAGCTAATCAAAAACCCAAACAACTTCAACGACTCAAATGAAATTGACTCTCAACTTTTTAGTGCAGGAATCCTTACAAACACCAAGTCCACCCACACAAAATGGGGCTGGGATGAACTATCAAAAATATTCCATATTGGCACCAAGAACATCCCTTGCGATCACGTTCCGCAAGATATCCATGAATGGTCAACCCTATATCTCGATCATTGTACAAACGTCCTCAACACCTCCCCCCCTCCAACCAGAGTCGCGGAATGCTTGGCTCGCGACCTAACTGCCCTACCATTCCCTTCTTGCCTGCCGGAGCGCTCCCTAGCAAACGTTCTGATTGAACGAAAAACCTGCCGCACTTTCACAGGTGAAGCTATTTCACTAGAGATCATCAGTACACTTCTTTACCTGACCCTCGGATATTTGCATGAGCGCGAAAACGAAATCGATGAAAGCACTGCCGAAGGCCTCGGAGCCCGGCGAAGCAGTCCATCTGGTGGTGGGCTAAATGCCTGTGAAGGCTTTCTTCAGGTTCAAAACGTGGTTGGTCTTAAAAACGGTTTCTACGCCTATCATCCCACGGTGCACGCGCTGAGCTTCGTCAACCATTTGCCCGATCAACCGTTAGGGCATCTTCTATCCGGGCAACACTTCATCAATAACCTGCCAGTTGGATTGTTCATAACCTGTAGATTCGACAAGCTTTGGTGGAAATATGAGCACTCGCGAGCCTATCGAATGGCTTACATCGAAGCTGGCCATATTTCCCAGACATTCCAACTAGCAGCCACCGCACTGGGGTTGAAGACTTGGTTGACCGGCGCATTGACAGATGATCAGGTGGAAGCGTTGTTGGGGTTGGAAGATAGTCCAGAGCAAGTGTTGTTTTTTGTTGGTTGCGGCAAGAGTGACGGGCAAGTGATGTGCAAAGAGTTGAAATCGCTGCTAACTGCGCAGGAGTAGGGGCAATGAACAGCTCCCCAAACGACCGCATCATGTGGGCCCGCCGTTTCACCCTTGGTGACTGGAACACACGATCCTCAGTCAGAAGCAGTGAGCACTGCTATCTATTACCCTCAGACTTAAATGAACAACTAGAAACTCGATATTGGTTTCCACCGGCCTTTCTTTTCTATCTAAATCACCCAGCGATCAAAGCAAAAAACAAAGCAATCGCTCAACGCCTTTCTGCTAACCATTTGGTGCACTTTCTTGACTACACTACCTTGCTTGAACACCGCATCGTCAACCGATCAGTTGAAATCATCGCCCACGACGAACTGGGCATTGCTATTCCTACAAGGATGAAAACAGCTGCACTGCAGCTATACACTGATGAAGGCTATCACGCGCTGTTCTCCAGTAATCTTGCCGAACAGATTGCGGACCTTTATGGCATGACTGACCGGCCGGTCATGCCCCTACGAATAACCCGACTGAATGAACTGATCGATCGCACATCGACCAAGCACAAAGCATTGGTGTGGTTTCTTGTGGGCTTCGTCTCGGAAACGATTATCGCCAAGGAGCTGCTCGAGGCTTGCCGCGATGCTTTGGTGAGCACCGTTCAGGAAATGCTCAGAGACCATCTCGCTGACGAGGCGCGACACAGTCGCTACTTCTGCGAAGTGTTTCATTATTTTTGGCAGAACTTTAGCGGCGTTCAGCGCGCAGAAGCCGCCAAGCTGCTCATAGAGATTCTGCTTATTTTCTTTGAAACAGATGAATGCTGGCTCAGCGGGAGCCTACGCAGCGTCGGCCTTAGCGAAAAGTCAGTTGCACAAATTATTGCTTGTATGTCGGACGAGCACGCTCGTCTTCTTCGCATCCGATCGAGTGCCAGCGCCACATTTCAAGCATTGAAAGAGGCTGGGTTCTTTGACCTGCCTACCAATAGGCAACTGTTCTCCCAAGCAGGGCTTATTGATGAATGATGAAAAATATGCGGTAAGTGCAAAAAAGCGCCGGGCAGCGGTTGTTCTATTAATGACGATGGTATTACTCGGCGTCTTCCCCCTGGACGTTTTGCTGCCCTCCTTCCCCGCGCTGGCGAAACACTTCCAGACCACGCCTTCCAACATCGCACTATCCATCAGCCTGTTTGCCATCGGCCTCTCTCTTTCCCAACTGGTGATCGGACCGCTCTCGGACACTATCGGCCGCAAACGTCTGCTCTTGGCAGGTATGGCGGTTTCGATCGTGGGAGCCGCCGGCTGCCTGCTGACCACCGAACTCGAAGGGTTCCTGGTGTTCCGCGTGGTCCAGGCCATCGGCTGCGGTTGCTTCGTGCTGTCGCAGGCGCTAGTCCAGGATCTGTTTGAAGGCAAGGAGCGGGATCGGCTGCGGATTCTGATGGTCACGGCCAGCGGGGTATTCATTTCCGTCTCGCCGTTGTTGGGCAGTGTCTTGCAGCAAGCACTTGATTGGCCCGGTAGCTTTTTCCTGTTTATAGCCTTGGCCGTCGTCGTGTTTCTGAAGGCGTGTTTCATGCTGGAAGACCAGCGACCTGCCGTGACCTCACGCCAAAACATTTTCCACGCCTATCGTCGGGTGTGTGGCAATGCGAGCTTCTTGGGCTATTGGTTAATCGCGGCCATCGCTTTTACCTGCCATTTTTCCTTTATCGTCGTTTCGCCGTTGATCTTCATGGATCAGCTACGCATGTCGCCCTATGCATTCTCCCTGACCCTTCTGCTCTATGGCGCGGCTTATATCATTGGAGGCATCGCCGCCCGGATGCTTTCCAGCCGGATAACACCCAATACTCAAATCATCGTCGGCTTGGGCCTGATTTTCTTCTCGGGAGTGGTGATGCTTTTACTCGCAAGCAGGCTTGGACTTTCGACCCTGACGGTATTGGTGCCGATGATCATCTGCACCGCCGGCACGACCATTGCCCGCCCCATTGCCACATCCAAAGCGATGGACGTGTTTGCGGACAACGCCGGCACTTCGGCGTCGGCCGGGAACACACTGGTTTTCATTTTTGGCGGCTTGACCAGCGCATTGATCAATCTAAGTGGTATAGATCTGCAAACGACCCTGGCACTGGCGTTCCTGCTGCTCAGCGCGGTGGCGCTCGGCCTTAATACCCTGATCAATCGCCGCCCTTCCTGTAGGAGCGAGCTTGCTCGCGATGGTCGTCAACGATAACGCGGGAAACCTGATACCCCGCGGCGTCTTCGATTTCATCGCGAGCAGGCTCGCTCCTACAGGTGCAGGACACATCCTGATCCACTGCCGAAGCGACAACCTCCCACACCACGCCTACCGTTTTCTCTTCCCATCACCGAAGAGGACAACGGAATGTCCAACACGCCAAAAGCCCATCGATTACGCACAGGTCGGCACTCGCAATTCGGTCGCATCTATCACCTGACCGCTGTCACCCATGAACGACAACCATTCTTCCAGGATTGGCGCACTGGCCGCTTTTTGGTGCACGAGTTCAAGAGGGCTCAGGAAGCTGGCTATGCCACGTCTATAGCCTGGGTAATCATGCCGGATCACTTCCACTGGCTGATTGAATTGCACAACGGCGATTTACCGAAACTGGTGCAAGCCACCAAATCTCGCTGCACACGCCTCATCAATCAGAAACGGGATCTACATGCTCCTGTATGGCAAAAGGGCTACTTCGACCGAGCCCTGCGTCGCGAGGAAGATCTGAAAGCCATTGCCCGATACATCATCGCCAACCCCCTACGCGCAGGCCTCGTCGACCATATCGGCGGCTACCCACTCTGGGACGCCATCTGGCTCTGACGCACAAATCACCGTAGGAGCGAGCCTGCTCGCGATGGTCGTCAACGATAACGCGGGAAACCTGGTACCCCGCGGCGCTCTCAGGTTTTTCGCGAGCAGGCTGTAGTGGTT